>JALGWI010000072.1 GCA_025774245.1 bacterium | reverse complement strand
CGGTGCCGTGAACGAGAACCTCGTCGCCGTCCGTCAGCCCGTCGTCGTCGCTGTCGGCGTCGAGCGGGTCGGTCTCGTCAGGATCGACGATGCCGTTGCCGTTCGCGTCCTCGGTGCCGTCCGTCAGGCCGTCGTCGTCGGAATCATCGTCGTTGGGGTCGGTCTCGCCGGCATCGACGGCGCCGTTGCCGTTCGCATCCTCGAGACCGTCGCGAAGCAGGTCATCGTCCGAGTCGTAGTCGAGGGGGTCGGTCGTCGACGCAGGGTCCGTGTCCGCCACGAAGATCTCGGGATCGGTGTCGTTTCCTTCCGGCACTGTCAGACCGGACTCGAGGCCGTCCGAGAGGCCGTCGTCGTCGGTGTCGAAGGAGAGCGGGTCGGTCTCCCCGGGATCGACGATCCCGTCGCCGTCGATGTCCTCGGTCCCGTCCATGAGGCCGTCGTCGTCGGAATCGTCGTCGAGCGGATCGGTGAGTGTCGTCAGGACCTCGGTCCCGTCGGTCAGGAGGTCGTCGTCGGAGTCGTCGTCGTTGGGATCGGTCCCGTACGTTGAGATCTCCTCGCCGTCGAGGAGAAGATCGTCGTCGGAGTCGTCGTCGAGCGGGTCGGTGCCGTGGACGTTGATCTCGTCGTAGTCGTTGAGCCCGTCGTCATCGGTGTCCGCGTCGCTCGGGTCGGTGCCGTAGACCACGACCTCGTCATAGTCGCCGAGCCCGTCGTTGTCGGTGTCGCCGTCGTTCGGATCGCCCTCACCGGGATCGGCCGCGCCGTTGCTGTTGACGTCCTCCTCGCCGTCGAGCAGCCCGTCGTCGTCGCTGTCGCTGTCCAGGGGATCGGTCGTGCTCGCCGGGTCGGTGTCGGCGACGAAGACGAACGGATCGGTGTCGTTGCCCTCGGGCACCGTGATGCCGAGCTCGAGGCCGTCGGAGAGCCCGTCGGTGTCCGAGTCGAACAGGACCGGGTTGGTCTCGTGCGGGTTGATGACGCCGTTGTGGTTCTCGTCTTCCGTCCCGTCGAGGAGCCCGTCGTCGTCGGTGTCGTCGTCGTTGGGATCGGTTCCGAGAATGAGCTCGATGTCGTCGTCGAGGCCGTCGCCGTCCGTGTCGACGCGAGCGAACGCCTGGCCGGTTGCTCCGAGCAGCAGGAGGAGCACCAGGACCACCGACAGAAGAGAGAGCACATGCTTCACGACTCGCCTCCGGTGAGGTTCCCATGGGTAGACGTGTACATCATATGAGTATATCACAGACTTTCCCGAAGGTCAATGATGTGGTGGAGTCGTACCGAGGGATAGCTGCTGGTGGGGCTCGTTCGCGTAGCGAGCGTGCCGGGTCACTGTCCTCTGATCAGCACGATGCCGCGGCTGTCCGTTCGCCCGCCGGCGCTCCCTCGCACGAGGTAGACGCCGGAGGCCACCGGGTGGTCCGTCTCGTCGGTTCCGTCCCAGACGATCCGGTGTTCGCCGGCCGTTCCCGGAAGGGAGCCGTATCTCTTCACGAGACGGCCGTCGACGGTGAAGATGGCGATCTCGACGGGCGTGCTCTGCTGCGATAGCGAGTAGCTCAGCGCCGCGGTTCCGCCCGAAGGATTCGGGAAGGGCGGGTGGAGCCGGAACGCTCGGTCCGCCGTCTGCTCCCCCCCCACCGACGTTCCGCAGCCGCCCGCGCCGTACGCTCCTATGAGGACGCCCCACGTGTTGTTGTCCGGCAGGCACGGCGAGTCGTCGCGAAGCTCGAGGTCGCGCCCGGCGGGATCGCAGTAGAGCGGATCCAGGGAGAAGTCGTCGATCCCAGGCGCGCAGTTTACGTAGTTCCCGCCGGCGTTTCCCCAGACGTTGCACCGCGACGTCGCGATCGGCGGGTCGTCACGTACGACGCCGCCTCCGGATGTCGAGTTCGCGACGATCGAGTTGACGATCGTCGTCGGGAGCATGGGGCCGATCCCGTCGGTCGTCACGTAGACGCCGCCCCCGCTCGAGCCGGCGCCGTTCCCGTCGATCGTGCAGTTCGCGATGACGACGTCCGCGTCGCAGACCGTCACGCCGCCGCCGGTGCTGACGGCCTGGTTGTCGTACACGGCGTTGAACTGGATCGTCGGCTCCGGAAGCGCGCCGGTGAAGTAGCAGAAGCGAATCCCCCCGCCGTCGTACGCCGTGTTCCCGACGATCACGTTGCTGTCGACGCGCGGGGCTCGACCCGGACGTGACAGCTCCGTCACGTCGCCTGGCTCGCCCATGTCGGGGGGCCCGACAGCGCGCTCCGCGGCCGTGTCTCCGCTCGCCGGGCCGCTCCAGCGGCCCCCGCCGGGGATTCAGTAGAAGAGCCCGCCGCCCCGTCCGTACGTGTGGTTGTGTGAGATGACGTTCCCGACGATCACGGCGTCGCAGTTGCGGCTCATGATGCCGCCCGCGTACGTCGACGTGCCTTCGTTCTCCTCGATGACGTTGTCACGGATGACCGGGGACGAGTGTTCGCAGAAGATGCCCCCGCCGGTGTTCTGGGCGGTGTTGTCGAAGAACGCGCTCTCGACGATGCGAGGGGCGCCGTATCTGCAGCCGAGACCGCCGCCGGAGCCGGCGTCGGAGACGTTGCTCTCGAACCGGCAGCCCTCGACGATGAAGTCGGAGTGCCAGCCGTAGAGCCCGCCGCCCTCGTGGTCGGCCTTGTTCGACTTGAGCACGCATGCCGTGATTCGCGGCGATGACCACTCGCAGAGGACGCCGCCGCCGTTCAGTGCGTCTCCGTGCTGCACGGTGACGCCGGCGAGCACGGCGAGGGAGTCCTCGCCGCTTCCGAACGTGACGAGCGGACCGAGAGCGCCTCCTCCGTCGATGATGGTGCTGTCGACGCAGGCGGGATCGCCGGTCGTGACGTACCGACTGCCGACGACGATCGATTTCCCGAGGAAGTCGATCGCCTCGTGGTAGGTGTCGGGGGCGATGAGGACGGTGTCGCCGTCGGCGGCCCGTCCGATGGCCAGCTGGATGGTGGGCTGGTCGCCCGGCACGTGGATGATCTCGGCTGGGCTGGTCGCCGCGATCGCGAGCGTGAGGCAGGTGACCAGCGCGATGAGAGGCGTGATCCTCGACACGTGGGATGCTCCCGCTGGGAAGCGACTCGGGTTGACACACGCGCCCGCTCGGCGGGCTGTCCAGGATCGCTTCAGTGGACTTTCCTCATCTATTATGTCAAAGATCGCGGGCAGGATCAATGGCTTTCGGGCGAACCCGCTGCGCGCGCTCGCGGCTCTCCCGGCGTTCGCGGGACCGGAGCTTGCAGTACCAGTCGCGGGACGGTATACGTTGGTGTCCTGCTTCCTCCACCCGGGGCTTCCGATGACCGATGTCGTGTCCGAGTCGACCCCCCGAGGCGCCCGCAACGGACCGCGGGCGAATCGCACGAGGGCGGCACAGGACGTCCTTCTCGTCCTCCGGCTCTTCCTCGCCGCGGCTCTGACGCTGTGGCTCGTCGATGTTCTGCTGAGCCTCTCGCTCGTCGATCGGGTTCCCCTCGCGGAGGCGCCGCTGGCCCGGTGCCGGGACTACGTCGCCCTCTTCGTGATGGGGCTCCCGGTCGCCCTCGGCCTCGCGATGGTCGGCTGGATCGTCGGCCTCTCTCTCTCGCTCCTCCCCTTCGTGCGTGATCGCGGGAACGCCGCGATCGCCTCGTGCGCTGCCGCGCTTGCCGCAGTCAGTGTGTTCCCGGTCGTGCGAACGCTCATGAGTCGTCCGGCGGAGAACGTCGTGGCGGCCGCGATCGTCCCCGTCCTGGTCGGCGCCGCGGTCTGGATCGCTCTGCTCAGGCTCGCGAGTCGGCACGCCGCACCGGTCAGGAGCGTGTCCGAGGTCGTCCGGTGGGTGGCCTTCCCGGCGCTCGTCGTCGGGCTCGCCGGCATGGGCGTCGCCCGCGCGACGCAGGCGCAGTGGATTGGCGCCGGGATCTTCGCGTTCGCCGGCGTCCTCGTTCTTGGGCTCGCGATCGCCGCGCGTCACCGGTCGTCCCGGAGGGTCTCCGTGGCCCTGCTCGCGTGGGCGCCGGTTCTGATTGCGCTCCTTCTCGCGGCAGTCACCTGCGCGGCCACCCGCTCGTACGGAAGGCCCGAGGGAGACGTTCCGCCCGGCGGCGGGTCGCGCCTCCCCCACATCGTGCTCGTCGTCCTCGACACGGTGCGGGCCGACCACCTCGCGGGCTACGGGTATTCACGCGATACGATGCCGGCGCTCGAGCGCTGGGGCGAGGGAGCGCTCGTCGGGAACCGCGTCATCTCGCCGGCGGGCTGGACGCGGCCGGCGCACGCCTCTCTCCTTTCGGGCAGGACCGTGTCCGAGCACGGCATTCACTACGGGTCCGAGTTCTCGGGCGGAGGCGACGCCTTCGAGACGGCGCCGCACGAGGGGATCGTCTGGCTGCCTCAGGTGCTGGCGTCCGAGGGCTACCACTGCATCGCGGTGAGCGCCAACGCGCTGGCTCTTCCTCCCGGCGACGTCGGCTTCGACCGGACGCTCGTTCCCGGCCGCGAGGTCTGGTATGAGGGCACGCTCCTGGCTCGCTTCGGGGGCATCGTTCCCTTCATGGGACCCGTCAGCGAGTGGTTCTGCTGGCGGATGCCCTACGCCGACGCCGAGTCGGTCGTCGACATCGCCATGCGCGCCACGCCCGACGACGCCGGGCCGATCTTCCTCTTCGTCAACTTCCTCGACGCGCACTCGCCGTACAACCCACCGGCGCGCGCGCTCGACCTTCTGGACGTCGAGCCTTCGCGCGTCTTCGACAGATACAAGGGGCACCGCGAGCTCACACTTCGGTGGCCTCTCCTCCCCGACGCGAAGCGCCAGAGCCTCGTCGATCTGTATGACGGGGAGCTTCGCTGGATCGACCTCCACCTCGAGAGGTTCCTTCGCTGGACCGACGAGCGGTTCGGGGAGAACGCCGTCGTGATCGTCACGTCCGATCACGGCGAGGAGCTCGGCGAGGACGGGAGGGTCGGCCACGAGTTCGGCCTGTCGCAGTTCCTGATCCACGTCCCTCTCTTCGTGCGGGCCCCCGGGCTCGATCCCGGGGACCTCGACGAGCCTCTGAGCCTCATCGCCCTGCACGACTTCATCGTCGCGGCAGCGAGCGGCGCCGGACCGGGCGCGGAGGTACTCCTCCGTAGCGGCGAGCACGGCCTGGTGTCGGAGCGGTATCCGTCGTCGTACAACGCCGGCGAGCTGGGCGGCGAGTACGACCGACCGTGGGTGGCGATGATCGAGGGGCGGTACAAGGGAGTGGGGCCGTCGGGCTTCAGGTTCGAGCTTCGCGACGTCGAGGCCGAGGGCTTCAGCCGCGAGGTGGCCGTCGATGACCCGGCGGCCGCGAGGACGCTCGCGGCGAGGATCGACGCGTACTGGGTGGACCTCCACGACACGCGCGGGCGCAGCGGGGGCGCCCCGACCGACGAGGAGCTCGAGACCCTTCGGGCCCTCGGGTACGTCCGCTAGCGGAAGCGAAGCCGGCCCGGACCCCCGATGGGGAGCCCGGGCCGGAAGAACATCTCGATTGCTGCCTTCCTGTCTGCCGTAGAGCGCCTTCACGAATCCCCGGAAGGAGGGACCCGCTCGACTGAGCGGGCCCCCATCTGTGCTCGGAAGTCCGTATCCGCGCAGCATGCCGTTACTTCAGAAGCACCATCTTCCGGGTCTCCGTGACCCCGCCCGCGGTCATCCGGTAGAAGTAGATGCCCGAGCTGAGCGCGTGTCCGGCATCGTCGACGCCGTGCCACGTCACGCTCCGGCGCCCTTCCTCGCGGTCGCCGTCCACGAGCGAGATGATCCGGCGGCCGCTCGCGTCGAAGACCTCGATCGCCACGTGCCCGCCGCCTGCCGGGACGTCGTAGGCGATCGTCGTCGTCGGATTGAACGGGTTCGGGACGTTCTGGCGGAGCCCGAAGCTCTGCGGCATCTCCTCGTCGCCGTCGGGCACTCCCGTGCCCTCGGTCAGTTCGAGGGCAAACGCGAGGTCGACCTGCTCGCCCTCGTAGGGATGCTGCCGCGTCACCCCACATCGCGGCGTCGTTCCAGTGGTCGAGGGAGGCCCTCCATCCCCAGTGCCGCGGAGGTCCCACGTTGTCTGCGGCCGCCACGGCCAGCCAGTACACGACGGGCTCTCCCGGTGTACCCACCTGCTCGAATGCCTCTTCCTCGGGGATCGGGAACTGATGGAGCAGGCACGTGGTGTCGGCTGGGAACTCGTAGTCCTCGAACTCCGGGTAGATCCAGCCGGCCACACTGTCGTCCGTCCAGACGTCGACGATGTAATCGGGATGGCCGATCTCCCGCGACCAGAGGACCTCGCCGGGTCTGCTCCAGGGGATTCCGCCGGTTCCCGCCGGGATGTCTTCCAGGAAGGCGACAAGGAAGGTCACATTCTCGGGCGGAGGCATCACTCTGCCGTTCCACCCGCCCCACACGAGGATGTTCGTGATGAGCCCCGGCTCCTCGCAGAGGAAGTCGTCAGCCATGATGGCAGCAGGGTGGCTGAAGACGTCGACGCCCGTCTCGGTGAGATCCGGATGCTGGAGCCACTTGTACTCGTCGTGCGGCCAGATCGTCACGATGTAGTCCTCGACCTCACCGTCGTCGGCCGGGCCGTCGAACGGCAGACCACCCGCCGTGCTGAAGCGGAACCGCGCGAACGTCGTCCGGACCTGAGCATTGAACGGGACGTCGAACGTGAGGGAGTTCCGGCCCGGCAGGAGGTTCCGGTCGGTGAATATCTGCTCCCCCGGCTGACCCCAGCCAGTGAATCTGAAGTCGACCCACGCGTTGAGCTTCCCGGGCGCCGACACGTAGACGTCGACGGAAGCCGTCTCCCCCGGGATGAGCCGCGACGTGAACACCACGCCGTCCTCGTCATCCAGGTTTGCCGTGTCGTCCCCGAGCGCGTTGGCATCGGGCTGACCGTCGGTCTCGGCGTCGATGAGGAGACCCATGATGATGCTGGAGTCGATCGTGTGGTAGGCGCCGGCGCTCGCGGCGAGCGTCGGATACCCGGGATCGGGCGCGTCGCCCCAGTCGACCACCGTGCCGCCGATCTCGACCTGGTAGTCCTCGATCTCACCGTCCACGGCCATGCCGGTGTACGTCAGGCCGCCGACGGTGCTGAAGCGGAAGCGCGCGAACGAGATTCCGCCCGCGGCATCGATCGGAACGGCGAACGCGAGCGGGTTCACACCCGCCACGAGCGGCTCCGAGAAGAAGATCTGATCTCCGGGGTCCGCCCAGCTCCCGTCGCCGCCGAAGTCGATCCAGGCGCTGAGGCTGCCCGGCACCGAGGCCACGACGTCGACGGTCGCCGGCGCTCCGGCGTTCAGGGTCGACGTGAAGATCACGCCGTCCTCGTCGGCGAGGTTGTCGTTGTCGTCACCGAGCGCGGCCGCGTCGGGAAGACCGTCGGTCTCTGCGTCGATGAGCGCGCCGAGGCGTACGTCCGGAACGAACACGTGGAAAGCACCGTTGCTCGATGCGAGCGTCGGATAAGTCGGGTCGGGCGCATCGCCCCAGTCCGTCTCCCCCAACGTTCCGGCGATCACGAAGGCCAGGTCGATCGACGCGCCCGCGTAAGGATGCTCGGAAGGATAGCGGAGCTCATCCCACTCGCCGACGTACGGCTGCTGGGCTGCTTCCACGAAGACCGCGTCGTCGTTCCAGTGATCCGCCCCGAGGCGGCCTGGACGAACTCCATGCCTGAGAAGCCGACCGCCTGGACGCTCAGCCAGTAGACGACGGGCTCCACGGGTGAACCCAGCTGTCAGAACGGTCATGCTTCTCACGACGTTTCCCCTTCGGTATCGAGGCGGTCCCGCGACCGCGAGCGGCCGTGCGGAACCGCGCACTTCTCCTCTTGCTGGCTGACTGCTCATTCGTACCGGCTGGCCGGACGAGAGATCTCGTCCTCAAAACGCACCAAGTGGCACCAGCTTTCCGGTGAGTCGGCGTGTTTAGAGAGTTAATCAGGACAATACTGCATCATGTTTCGCCCACATCGTCAAGGCCGATCGACTGACCGGGAGGGAACGCATGGGTACATCGTGACCCACCCAGCAGGGCGAGGAAGCTGGCGTCTCAGGTCGATCTGGTGCACAATCGAGCGACTCGATCCCGACCGTCCTCCCCCGACACTCAGCGTCCGGGGCCGGAACCACGACGAGAGGAACCCATGCGACCTAGACTGCAGTTTCTCAGCGACGACCTGATCGAGCGGATCGTGGGTGAGGCGCTCGATCTCCTCGCGACGCTCGGCCTGCTCGTCCAGAACGAGAACGCGGTGAAGCTCCTGACCGACCACGGCGCGAAGCTCGACCGAGATCGGGGACGCGTCACCCTCCCGGAGTCCCTGGTGCGAGATGCGATCGCGAAGGCACCGAGCGGTTTCGGGCTCTACGACGTTCTCGGCGAGCAGACGCACGACCTCTCGGGTGACAACGTGTATTTCACTCCGGGATCCTCCGGCATCACCGTGCTCGACTCCGACACGGGCGAGATGCGCACGCCCACGACCGACGACTTCGTGCGCTTCACGAAGCTCACGAGTCGCCTCGAGTACATCGAGGCGCAGAGCACCGCGTTCATCTGCAGGGACGTCCCCGAGCCGGTCCAGGACAGCTACCGCCTCTTCCTCTGTCTCCTCTACGGCGAGAAGCCTGTCGTGACGGGCGCCTTCACGATCGAATCGTACAGGCTCATGCGCGACATGCAGCTCGCGATCCGCGGGTCGGCCGAGAAGCTGAGGGCGAAGCCGCTCACCATCTTCTCGTGCTGCCCGACCGCGCCCTTGAAGTGGAGCGAGGTGACCTCCCAGAACCTCCTCGACTGCGCGGCAGACTCGATTCCGGTCGAGTACATCTCGATGCCGCTCTCCGGGTTCATGGGGCCAGTAACGCTCGTCGGCAGCCTCATCCAGCACACGGCGGAGACCTTGAGCGGCGTCGTCCTGAGCCAGCTCGCCAATCCGGGCTGCCCGGTTCTCTACGGCGGCTCCCCCGCGGCCTTTGACATCCGCTACGAGACCACGCCGATGGGAGCGATCGAGACGCAGATGATCGACTGCGCGTACACCGAGATCGGCAAGCACCTCGGCATCCCGACGCAGGCATACATCGGCCTCTCCGACGCGAAGGCGCTCGACGCCCAGGCCGGTCTCGAGACCGCGACCGGGGCGACGCTGGCGGCGCTCTCGGGAATCAACTCTGTGTCCGGTCCGGGGATGCTCGATTTCGAGAGCTGCGTCAGCGAGGAGAAGCTCGTCGTCGACAACGAGATCTGCGGGATGTCCCAGCGCATGATCCGTGGGATCGAGCCGAAGGAGGACTTCCCGTCCCGTCCCCTCTTCGAGGAGATGCTCGAGGAAGGACACCTCCTCATCGCCGACCACTCGCGCAAGCATCTCCGGAGCGAGCACTATTTCCCCGGCCCGGTCATCGAGCGTGCGAACCTGTCTCGATGGCGCGCGGAAGGGAGCACGACGACCTGGGAGCGAGCGCGCCGAGAGGTCGTTCGCCACCTCGAGGAGTACGAGCCCTCTCGCGTCGGGGACGACGTGAAGCGAGAGCTCACCGAGATGATGACCGCCGAGGCGCGGCGGCATGGGGTCGATCGCCTGCCGACCCACGAGTCGTAGGGAGGTAGCCTTCCGATGACGCGGACCGTCGATGTCCCACTGTCCGAGATCGTGCCGACCGAGGAAGCCCTCGTGCGGGCCCTGGGTGGTACACCCGACCAGGCCGCGGGAGATCGCGTCAGGCGTCTGCTCGGCGACGCTCTCGATGAGCTCCGCGCTCTGGCCGAGCCCCGGGGGATCTTCGCCGAGGTCGATGCGCGCGAGTTCGCGGGGATCTACGAGGGCGCTGGAGACAACGAGGACCCCTCCCCGCTCCTCGAGATCTTCGCGCGGGGCGATTCGATCGCGCTCTTCGCCGTCACCGTCGGAGCGCCGCTCTCGGATCGCATCGCGGCGCTCTTCGACGCGGGAGAGCCTGCGCTCGGGGCCACGCTGGACGCGGCCGCCTCGGAAGGAACCGAGCTGGCCGGGGCCCATCTCGACCGCCTCGTCCTTTCGGAGGCGCGCGAAGAAGGAACGGCGAACGCGGCCACGCGGGTCCTGCGCTACAGCCCGGGCTACTGCGGCTGGAACATAACCGGGCAGCGGGCCCTATTCGCGGCGCTCGGCCCCGAGGAGATCGGCATCCGTCTGACGGAGAGCTGCCTGATGGAGCCTTTGAAGTCGATCTCGGGCGTGATGGTGATGGGACCGGCGGAGGTCCACGAGTTCGAAAGCGACTATCGATTCTGCTCGGACTGCCGCACGAAGATCTGCAGGTCGCGGATCCGAGCCCTCAAGACACGAGACCCGGAAGGAGATGACGATGGAGATCCTGGCCACGATCGCCGCTGAGCTTCAGCGTGGAGAAGACCAGGAGGTTCGCACCCTGACGCAGTCGGCGCTCGATCAGTCGCTCGAGGCCGCGACGATCCTCGAACAGGGACTGATCGCGGGCATGCAGGTGGTGGGAGAGCGATTCCGCGTGCATGAGATCTTCCTTCCGGAGGTGCTCCTCGCGGCCAAGGCGATGAACGCCGGGCTCGCGGTCCTCGAACCTCACCTCGGCGAGGCCGACATACACACCCGCGGGAAGATCGTCATCGGCACGGTCCAGGGCGACCTCCACGACATCGGCAAGAACCTCGTCGGCATCATGCTCGCCGGCGCGGGGTTCGAGGTGATCGACCTCGGGAAGGACGTCTCTCCCCGGCAGTTCGTGGACGCCGCCCGCGAGTCCGGCGCGAACGTGATCGGCATGTCGGCGCTCCTGACCACGACGATGCCGGTGATGAAGCAGGTGATCACGCTCCTCAAGGATGAGGGGCTCTTCGGTTCGGTCCGGACGGTGATCGGCGGGGCCCCCGTGACGGAGGAGTACGCCCGCGACATCGGGGCGGACAGCTACGGATTCGACGCGGCCAACGCGGTGGAATCCGTGAAGGCGCTGGTGGGGTAACCATGCAGCCGTTTCTGGAGCGCGTGAAGGGCGGTCCCGTCATCGTCGCCGACGGCGCCATCGGGAGCTTCCTCATGGAGCGCGGCCTCAAGCCCGGGGAGTCTCCCGAGTCGATGAACCTCACGCGGCCGGACCTGCTGCGCGACGTGGCCGCCGGTTACGTCGAGGCGGGCGCCGAGCTCGTTCAGACGAACACGTTCGGCGGCTCGGCCCTGAAGCTCGCCTCGTACGGCCTCGACGATCGGACCGAGGAGGTCAACCGACTGGCGGTGGAGGCGGTGCGCGAGGCGGCCGGCGACCGGGCCTACGTGTCCGGCTCGTGCGGTCCCTCGGGGCGGACGCTTCTGCCCTACGGAGACGCCGACCCCGCCGACGTCCGCGAGAGTTTCCGGCGGCAGATGGAGGCCCTGGTAGCGGCCGGCGTCGACCTCCTCACGATCGAGACGATGATCGACCTCTCGGAGGCCAGGCTCGCGCTCGAGGCGGCGCGGAGCGTTGCGCCCGACTTGCCCGTGATGGCGACGATGACCTTCGACGCCACGCCGCGCGGGTTCTACACGATCATGGGGAACGACGTGCCGAGCGCGGCCGCCGGGCTTCTGGATGCTGGCGCTGACGTGGTGGGATCGAACTGCGGGAACGGAAGCGAGACGATGGTCGCCATCGCGCGCGCGTTCCGCGCGTGCACCGACGCGCCGCTCCTGATCCAGCCGAACGCTGGCGCGCCCCGGGTCGTCGACGATCGCGCTGTCTACGACGAGACGCCCGAGTTCATGGCGCGGCAGGCGAAGGAGCTTCTCGGACTCGGGGTCGAGATCATCGGCGGCTGCTGCGGTACCACCCCGGACCACGTCCGCGCGCTTCGCGCCGCGTTGCGCGGATGATCGAGTGGCTCCCCACAGCGGACGTGTTTCGAACTCCTGACCGGGGACCCTGCATCGCCGGCTCCCCGCACGGCGTCCGTGCGGCGGCAGCAACGCGGGTCATCCGACCGCAGCACATCTCGCGGCCCCGAGTCCGGCCGCGCGCCCTGTCGTCCACGCCCAGAGGAGGTTGTATCCACCGATCGGGCCGAAGGCGTCGAGCAGCTCGCCGCAGAGGAAGAGGCCGGGGTGTCTCTTGCTCTCCATCGTTCTCGGTTCGATCTCTGACAGACTGACCCCGCCGCCCGTCACCTCCGCTGTCTCGAAGCCCCCGTATCCCGTCCAGGGGAGTTCGAAGCGCACGAGCGCCTCGATCACGCGCCTCCGCTCCTTACGCGGCAACTCGGAGAGCCGGCGTCTCGGATCCACGCGCGCTCTGTCCAGGAGAGCCGCCGCGAGCCGGCCGGGCATCTCCGCGCGCAGGGCGGCCCCGACGGTGCGAGATCCGCGAGCCATCAGGGCTGCTTCCCATTCCTCCTCGCCCAGTCGTGTCCAACGCACGAGGATGCGCGCCGGGGACGTCCCCTCGATGCACGAGCGGACGGCACGGTGGGAGATGTCGAGCACCACCGGGCCGCTGTAGCCGCGATGCGTGAACAGAAAACCACCGGTCTCTGTAGCGCGCCGGGTGCCGGTCCGAACCGCGAGCCCGACCGGGAGCGACACGCCAGCGAGCGAAGCGAATGGAGACGGCTCGGCGAGGATCGGCGTGAGGGCAGGGTACGGTGGGTGCACAGTATGGCCCAGCCGTTCGACGGCCCCGAGCCCGAGACCGTCGCTGCCGGTCCACGGGAACGAGAGCCCACCGGTCGCCACGATCACCGCGTCCGCCTCGAGCGGCGACGCTCCCTCTCGCTCGACTCGCCATCCTGAGGCGGAGGGCGAGAAGCCGGTCACGAGGGCGTTCGCCAGGAACTTCACCCCTCGCCTGACCGCGAGAGCACGCAGGCCGTCCCGAACGTCTCGCCCGCGGCCCGACGCCGGGAACAGCTTCGCTGATTCCGTCTCTTCAACGAGCGGGAGTCCGAGCTCGTTTTCGAAGAACCCGATCTGCTCCCTCAGAGGCCACGAGCGGATGATCTTGCGGAGGGTGTTTGGTGAAGAGCCGGTTACGAAGCGGGATTCGTCGACACGCGCCGGGAGGACGTTGCATCGCCCCCCGCCACTCAGGAGGATCTTGCGTCCGCCGTCCTTGGTGCGTTCGAGGAGAAGCGTCTCCGTGCCCGCTGCGGCTCCGAAGATCGCCGCCATCAACCCGGCCGCGCCCGCTCCTACGACTGCAATCCGACGCACTCGCCCCCCTTGCTCCGGTGAGAGAACGCGGGCGGTGCCGGATCCTGGCCTCGGCGGAACCGTTTGAACCGGCTCCGGTCATCGTGCCGGCGCGGCCTGTTCACTGGTCGCGGGGTTGACCTTTTCGCCCCCATGTTGTCACGGGTCATCCCGCCCGAGAATCCCGCTCCAGACTACTGAGGTTTCCTGGCTTGCTTCTGCTCCAACTTCTTCTTTGCCAGTTTGTCCTGCTTGTTCTTCTTCTGTTTCTGACTCTTGGCCTTGTCTTTCTTGCCGCCCTTGTCTCCCATTGTATACGTCCTTTCTCGTTCAGTGATGTTCCACAACGGCCAACGTCCACTGCATCCTCTCGCCAGCGTATCATGCCAACGCCGGCTTGTCATCGTGGCGCTGTGTTATCACTGCTCCTCTGCCCCGGACGGCGCCGGGTGATCCTGGCGCCGCCGCTCCATCGTCCCGCCGCCATCTTATCACAACCGCTCCCATGGGATGCCTACGTGGCTTCCCACAGCGGACGTGCTTCGAACTCTTGACATGTGGCAGGCAATCGATGGAAGGGCGGGGCTTCCCGCCTGGGTCGATGTGTGGGTCTTCTGCACGGTGTCTACTTCATGAGAAGCAACTTGCGGGTCATCGACTGGCCATCAACCTCGAGACGGCAGAAGTAGACGCCCGAAGCCACAGGGCGTCCCGACTCGTCCGTCCTCTCCCAGCGAAGCTCGTTCCTGCCCGGGGTCGCCACACCATCGACGAGCGTTCGCACAAGGCGGCCTGTGACATCATAGATGGAGAGCTTCACCCTTCCTGCGCCCGCCGGGATGTCGTAGCGGATTTCTGCCGCGCCGGCGACTGGATTCGGGATGCACTGGTACAGCGCGGGCGCGGTCGGCATCGCGGCCTCCTCCGCGCCAGTGATCTCTTCCGGCGAAGCCGGTCCGCTCGCGTTCCCGGCGTGGTCGAGCGCCGTGAGCTTGTAGTGATGCCAGCAGGTGCCGTCCGAGTCCAGCCAGTTCGTGGCGACCGTCACGTGGACGAGATTGCCCGGACTGGGTTCGAAGTCCTCGCTGTCGCCCCGGTGAACCCTGAAGTACTGGAAGTCCTCATCGCCGCACGGCTCCCACGAGAGTTCGTTGCCGTCAGCGACGGTGTAACTCACGGCGAAGCCCGTCGGCACGCCGGGCGCGATGTTGTCGACCGAGTAGCCGCTGTCAGGCTCGCTGCAGTGCCAGACGGACGGCTGCGTCGTGTGCGCCGTAACGCAGAAGACGGAGTACGCGAACGCGGCTTCCGTCGAATCGGCCACCGTCTCCGCCACGTAGATGTACTCCTGCTGCTGGAGCGCCGCGAAGCTCCCGAGGATCTCCCACGTGCCGGCCGGAAGCTCTCCCCTGCCGGCCCCGGCCCGTCCGACCACGAATCGGCGATCGTCCCACTCCATCTCGGGCAGGCCACCAGCCGCATTCGACTGGGTACTCCACCGCCGGCCATCGGTCATCTGCCGGATTCGCGCTGCTGTTCCGTCATCGACCCGACGCAGGACGTTGTACGTCCAGATCGGTGTCCCCTCCTCTTCGACGAAGTCGTAGCCCGAACGTGTGAGGTGGAGGCGCACGTGGCTTCCCTGATCCCCCGGGACATCCACGACGGAGTCGATGATCGCGAATCTGTACAGCCAGTCGAGCGTGAGATCCGTGCAGGCCGGGTTGACGGCGCGCTCGACGTAGGTGTGGGTCGATCTCCACATGATGTCGTCGCCCGTCGACGGGGGAACCAACCAGAGCGAGTCCGGCGCATACTCACCCCAGCTCGTCCCTCCGTCCAGCGTCAGCTCCCACGTAATGGAGTCAGCCTGGCTGGTCGAGAACTGGAGCCGGACCACCGGCTCGTCGGAGGCATCGACAGCGAGAGACTGGCCCGTGTCGCTCTCGTGGTCGAACCGCTCGAAGATCCTGAACACCTGAACCCCCGAATCGTAGTCCCCCACGAACGCGTAGTCTCCGGCCACGGCGATCCCTCGCGCCAGATCCGGCGTGTCGCAGGTGCCGATGATCTCCGGGCTCGTGGGGTCGGTGATGTCAAGTACGTAGAGTCCGCCGGTCGTGCAAGCCACGAAGGCGTAGTCGCCGGAGACGAGGATCTCCCGCGGGGTGTCCAGCATGTCGCACTCGCCGACGATCGAGGGATTCGTCGGGTCCTGGACATCAAACACCTCGATGGGGCCGGTTGTGCACAGGAAGACATAATCGCCGGCGACGGCCACGCCGTAGAGGGTGGGGTAGGACGACTCGCACCGGCCGACGAGCGTCGGCTCCTCCGGATTGCTGATGTCGATGACGTCGAGGTGACGCGGGGACTCGTTCACGTACGCATAGTCGCCGGCAATCGCCACACCGTGGATATCCCCGCCGGGCGAAGCGCACGTGCCGGCGGGGGTGGGACTACCGGGATCGCTGACGTCTATCACTTCGAGGGAGAAGCGGTCGGCGACATAGACGTAGTCGCCAGCCGCAACGCAATCCCAGGCCGTTCCGGGCGTGACGCAGCTTCCAACGATTGTGGGGTTCGTGGGATCGCTGATGTCGACGGCGTGCAGGCCCGAGTGGTCGGCGGCCAGGAACGCGTAGTCACCGGCGACCGCCGCCTTCCACGCTTTGCCCGGTGTGGCGCAGCTCCCGGCCAGTGTCGGGTTCTCAGGGTCGCTGATGTCGAGCACCTGCAAGCCCGACTCCCTGTCTCCCACATAGAGGTAGTCCCCGGCCACCGTCACGCCGCGGGCCAGATCGGGCGTGTCGTAGGTTCCCACCGAGACGGGGGGAAGAACGGGCTCGGCGATGTTGATCGCCTGGATCCCGCCCGAGCCGACCACGAATGCGTGGTCTCCGGCGAGCGTGAACCCACCCAGGGTCATCCCCACGTCACAGACGCCGACCGTCAGCGGGCTGGTTGTGTCGTCGATCCTGATGACACGAAGGAACGAGGGCTCCTCGGCAACGTAGGCGTAGTCACCGGTCAGGATGATCCCGGATGCCGTTCCCGGCATTCCACACGATCCGAGGAGCGTCGGCAAGAGAGGATCGCTGATGGAGAGCAGCTGCACGACTGGCTCCCCGGCCGCCACGCAGGCGTAGTCGCCGTCGACAGCGACAGCCATCGCACCACCGGGGACGCTGCTCCACCCGGCTGGTGCCGGAGCCCCGGGAACGGTGACATTGATGATCTGGAGTCCAGAGCTTCCCGCGGCCACGTAGACGTAATCTCCGTCGACGGCCAGGTCCAGGCCCTGATCCGGCAGGAAGCAGGCTCCGATCTGCGTTGGGTCGCCCGGGTCCGCGATATCGACTGTGATGAACTCCCCGTTCTCCGTCGTGATGAATGCGTGATCGCCAGCTATGGCGAGAGCAGAGGACGGGCTCGCTAGGAGGCAGCCGCCTACGACTCCCGGAGTCGTGGGGTCACTGACATCGAAGACCTGGAGCCCGAGATTGGTTGCGACGTAGGCACGATCACCAGCGACGACGACGTCCTGGGCCATTCCGAGGATCGCAGCGGACCCCGCCGGGCTCAGGGACGAGAGGTCGCTGATATCGATGACGCTGAGCGTGGACCCTGCTGCGATGTAGGCGAAGTCACCCGAGGTGACCACGCCCTCGGCGGGTGTTGGTGTGTCACAGTTGCCGGCCAGGCTCATGAGGAGAGGGAGCCGGATGACCTGGTCGTGTGTGCTCCAGTCCGCCGTCGTGGCGAGCGTGTCGCAGTACCCGCTGGTCTCGAACTCCTCCACGTACCGGTGGACGACGCCTTCGGAGGCACCGACCGTGAGAAGCAGAGGTAGCAGACAGAGAAGTCCCGCCGTCGCGCAATGCCGCTGTGCCATGGCGCCCTCCTTGGTGCTGCGCGGCCCGGCCCGCGTCAGGTCCGAGTGTCCAACATGACGACTGAGCACTATTTAGCATATCAGATCAGGCATGCAGTATCAACCGGAGACACCTCTGCGGCTGAGCACCTAGCGCGTCGTCCCTCGAAGGGTTCGCACGACCGGTCGATCACGCGAAAGATCGGAGGGCCGGCGGGGACGGCTCCCACCGAGAGGACCCAGGCGGCAACGCTTGCGTGGCTCCCATGTACGAGAAGGCCCGGTCCTTGTCGGACCGGGCCTTCAGACTGGCTCCCCTCGGCGGACTCGAACTCAAGGCATCGCGGAGTGCCCGGGCCGAACGGACAGCTCGCTCACCCCGACGGTACCCCCGGCTCATCGTCCGTGGGACAGGCCGTGCGCGCGGCGGCCTTCGCCTCGTCGTACACGTCCTTCAGCGGGACGCCGCTGGCCAGCGCGATCTCCCGACAGTCCTCGTACTCGGGCGCGATGTTCATCACGCGTCCGTCCCTGCGCGCGATCTTCACGCGGACGGCCCCGAATCGCGTCCCGATCGTCACGATCTCCCGGTCGAGCGTTCTTCGCTCAAGCCGGAAGAAGCGGACCCCCAGCGTCGTCGTCTCGGTCACGAGAACCGTGACGATGTCGTCCAGATTCCCGGGAGGAGCGAGCACGCTCAGCGTGATTCCCGGACGGCCCTTCTTCATGACGATGGGCGTCATGGTGACATCGAGCGCGCCCTGCCTCCACAGCAGGTCCGAGACGTGCTCGAAAAACTCGGGGTTCATGTCGTCGAGGTTGGCCTCGATCAGAACGACGCCGTCGACGTCGTCCCCCTCCCTCGCTTCCCCCGCCTCACCCAGCGTGACTCTGAGGAGATTCGGTATCTCGAGCGTTCGGCTTCCCGCTCCGTAGCCGACCGTCGAGACTTCCATCGGAGGTCTCGAACCGAACCCTTCAGACAGAACTCCCAGGATCGCCACGCCCGTCGGAGTCGCGAGTTCCGCCTGGATCCCGCGCGAGTAGACCGGGATTCCCCGGAGCAGCTCGAGCGTCGCGGGAGCCGGAACCGGGAGCGTTCCGTGCTCGCACTCGACGAAGCCCGTCCCCAGGTGGATGGCGGACGCGTGGATCGCTTCGACGCCGAGCCGCCGCAGGCCGACGACCGAGGCGACGACGTCGACGATCGCGTCGAGCCCGCCCGCCTCGTGCAGCCGCACCTCGTCGACGCTCGTGTTGTGGATCTTCGCTTCGGCGCGGGCCAGCGTCATGATCACTCGCTCGCACAGGACCTTGACCTCCTGATCGAGCCCGCTGTCGCGAATGACCGCGACGATCTCGCCGCCCGTCCTTCCGTGTCCTCCCTCGTCCGTCTCGACGTCGAACTTCGTTCCCGAGATGCCGTTCCGCTCCGTCTTTGCCGCTGCGACCCTGTATCCTGAGACCCCGAGCTTGCCGAGCTCCGACTCGAGATGCGCGAGATCGCAACCGGCGTCGATGAGCGCGCCGACGATCATGTCTCCGGACACGCCGGCGAAGCAGTCGAAGTAGGCCACTCTCATTCGGCACCCCGCATTCGGTTGACGACGCCTGCGAAGTAGCCGGCGCCGAAACCGTTGTCGATGTTCACGACGGCCACCCCGGGCGCGCAGCTGTTGAGCATCGTCAGAAGCGCGGCGACCCCTCCGAAGCTCGCGCGACGACCGGGCAGTGAACGAGCCCACCGACGATACTTGCCAGGGCGCCGTCCATCCCCGCGACGACGACTATGGCGCTCGCTTCCGCGAGCGTCTCACCGTGATCGAGGAGCCTGTGGATCCCGGCGACGCCGACGTCGTAGAGCCTGCTGACGGTGTTCCCCATCGCCTCCGCCGTGACGGCGGCCTCCTCGGCGACCGGCTGGTCGGAGGTCCCGGCGCTCACCACGAGAATCGTCCCCTCGGACCCGCGGTTCTTGCCCCTCCCGATCAGCACGATCCTCGCGGCCTCGTGATACACGGCGTCGTCGCGGACGGCGCGCATGGCCTCGTACATCCCTGCGTCGGCCCTCGTGGCCATGAGGAACCCGTCCGCCGGGAGCCTCTCGACGATGGCCTTCACCTGCTCGACGGTTTTTCCCTGGCAGAAGATCACCTCGGGGAATCCGGTCCTGAGGTCCCTGTGCGTGTCGATCTTCGCGAAACCGAGGTCGTCGTACGGTAGGCGCTTCAGAGCCTCGAGCGCCTGCTCGACGCCCGTCGCGCCGGACCGGACCTCATCCAGGAGTTCTCTGATCCTCTCCGCGTTCACGTCTGCCCCTTTTCTCCCAACGGTTCATTCATGCTGCCCGTCCGATAGCCCTCGAGGTCGAGGCTCACGTACCTGAAACCGATCGCCTTGAGCCCGCGGACGATCGATTCCCGGTTTCCGCCGGCGAGAACCACGTGCTCGTCGCCCCGCGGCACCTCGATCCGCGCGGTGTCTCCGTGGACCCTGACCCTGGAGACGCGGAGACCGAGCCCCGCTAGGAGCTGCTCGGCCCGCTCGACACGGGAGAGCGCCTCCGTCGTGATCCGAATGCCGTACGGGATCCTCGTGGCCAGGCAGGGCGACGAGGGCTTCTCCCAGGTCGGGAGACCCAGCTCCCTGGAGAGCTCGCGCACCTCGGCCTTCGTGAGGCCGACCTCCCTGAGCGGGCTCCTGACGCCGAGCTCCGACACGGCCGCCATCCCCGGGCGGTAGTCCCCGGTGTCGTCCTCGATCGAGCCCTCGGCCACCCACCGCAGACCGTGCTCTCTCGCCAGCTCGAGGAGCTTCGAGAGGAGGCTTCTCTTGCAGTGGTAGCATCGTTCGGGAGGGTTTGTCGCGAAGTTCTCGTCATCCAGTTCGTTGGTCGCCATTACGATGTGCCGCACATCGAGCGCGGCCGCGAGCTCCTCGGCCTCGGCGACCTCGCGCCCCGGCCGGATCGCCGACGACGCCGTGACAGCGAGCACGCGGTCCCCCAGCGTGTCCGCCGCGACCTTGAGAAGAAACGTGCTGTCGACACCGCCGGAGTAGGCGACGAGCGCGCTTCCCATATCGAGGAGCGTCTTCTCGAGACGCTTGAGCTTCGTGCGATCACTCATCGTTGCCCCGTCCCGGACCGCTCGCACCGTCGACACCCTGGACGATCGCGTCGAGACGCTGGAGGAACCGCGACCGGTCCCGCTTGTCGAAAGGGGCCGGTCCTCCCGTCGCGACTCCGAGGTCGCGCAGGTCGGACATGAGCTCGCGGCTCGCGAGAGCCTCCCCGATCGAGTCTTCCGTGAACTCGCGACCCTTGAGACCGAGCACCCGGGCGCCCAGCTTGAGACACCTGGCGGCGAGCGGGATGTCGCCGGTGATCACGACGTCGCCTGCGCCGGCGTGCTCGACGATCCAGTCGTCCGCCGCGTCGAAGTCCCCTTCCACGACCACGAGCTCGATCCCGTCCTCATCCGGAATCCGCATCCACGAATCGGCGACCAGTGTGACCCTGACGCCGTAGCGCCGAGCCACACGGTAGACCTCCTGCTTGACGGGACACGCGTCGGCGTCGACGAAGATGCCGGGCAATCTCGGTTCCTCTCTTCACGGTGTGCTGTGCCCGCTCGCCCAGAGGATCTTCACATCAGCACCGGCCTGCAGATCCGGCGGCTCTCGATCTGGACGACCGACGCTCTCAAGTGTCGTTCGGGCGGCAGAGGGCAACCGAGGGCGTGCGAGCCGAGAACGCTCACTCGCGAGCGCCCCTGGCTGTGGCGGCGGCGACGATCTTGTCGACTTCCGACTTGGGCATGCGCTGGGCATCCAGAGCAACGGGCAGGCTCGCCATCATCTCGATGATCCCCGGAGCGCCCGGAGGGATCTCGGCCTCAGGATCACCGGGAGTGAACTGCACGCAGAACTCGCGCACCATGTGGACCTCCGGTCTGCCGACGTAGAGAGAACGATCCAGCCGGTGAAGACATGACTTGCGGATCTCGAGGTTGAGCTCCCACACCCGGTCGTTGGTGGCCGGGCCTTCGAGGATGAAGATCCGTGGCCTGGTGCCTCCGCACCTGATCAGGCTTCCCGAAGCGTCCCGCTCGAGCTTGTGGAGCGACTCGAGGTGCTCGCTGTGGCAGCACCAGTACGTCAGGCAGTCGGAGCAGTGGAAGAACCCACGGAGGACCAGAGGGCGACCGCAGCAGAGCGCGCCATTGGCGATACCATTCAGGACAGCGAGGTAGTCCGAGATGACCGTGTCGTCGGCGACGTCGCGCCCGGCGCTGCGCTTGAGGAGCAACGGCAGCAACCCGGCGGCCTCGTCGTGATGGTCCTGCAGCCAGGCGGCGATTCCCTCCGCGCCGGCATCCGGCGGACTGCTCCGGAGGATGTCCCGGAGCTCCTCCCCCGCTCTCCCTGAAAGGCCCGAGGCCCACTGCGTGAGCTCCGGCTCTGCCATGTCGTGAATCAGTGCCATCGCAAACCGAGTGACGAGCGACATCACCAAGCCTCCAGCGTCTGGTCGTTCTGCCGGCCCACCTGCGGATTCCCTGGACGGGTCTCAGACAGCCTTGCGGGTCGAACGCGAGCCGCGCCGGGCCGCGGAAGGAGTGCTGTCCCCTCCTCGCGCGCACCGCCTCGCTCAGCACGCAATGAGGCCGTGGAACTCCGACCTCGCGGCGAATCCGGCGCTCCACGGCCTCTTCGGTGTCTCATCGGCCTCGCCTGAGGCGACAACCCGTTCGGTCAGTGATGGTACGTGATGCGGGGCAGTCCGTCAATGCGCTCTCCCCGGCGTCGGAGTCCGGGTCCTTCCAGTCGGGGCTGCAACGCCGATCTAGAAGATTCCGATGCTCAATCCGATCGCTGGCCCGACTACGCTGGTCGTTTGCACGACCTCGTCTTCGCCGCTGCCATCGGTCCGCTTGTACTTGAACTGCCTGTAGCCTGCGCTCAACATCAGTCGCTTGGACAGACGGAAGAGCGCGGCGAACTCCGCGTCCCACATGTAGTCGGACGCGTCGCCGATCCCGAAGCCCCCACCGGTAGCGCGGACGATGAACCCCACCGAGGGCGTCACCGGGAAGTGCATGTTGACGCCGATGACCGGGTCCCACCACGTCTGCGCGGTCTTCCCGTCGATCACGGTCGGATCGTTGCCGGGTAGGATCGGGTCCATCGTGATCGTGTAGTTGACGTCGTCGGCCCAGTAGCGGGCTCCTACTCCGACCCAGAGCCCCATTCCGCCGTCCTGTGCCGTCGTGCGGGTGTCGTAGACCTTGCCGCCGAGCTTCATGTCCAGGATGTTCTGCTTGATGTGAAGGTCGACCGACGTGAGCCCGCTCCGTTGATCGCTCTGCAGGTCGGCGTAGGTCCAGTCCGCGGTGAAGCCGAGCCATCGCCACCGCGCGTACAACCGGCACTGGAATCCGAAGTTCGTGATCGACGCCAGATCGTTGAACGACGAGCGAATCTCCGTTCCGCCGACGTCCGTGCGCCGGGGCGGCGAGCGCCAAGAGCGTAAGGGCCGCGATCCACGCCGCCGTCCGCGCGATCGTCATCTGCGGGGCGGCGGGCCGTCGACGGTGGTCCGACACGATCGCTACCATGGCCATGATCTCCTCTGCCTCCATCCGGTCGTGGGGTGCGAACCCCTGTCTGCTAGAACTTCCAGCCCACGCTCAGAACAGTCCCGAAATCGTGGTTCGACGCCGCTCCCGCCGGAGGGTTGCTGTCGTAGTTGTCGAAGACCGAGAAGCTGATCGCGAAGTCCTCGACGATCTCTCGACTGACCGCCGCGGACACCTCGGCCCGCCACCTCGGCCAGTCTGTGACAGCAGGCAGCACACGCAGATCTATCTTGATGTCGGTCTTCGGGTAGCTGTAGAGGAAGAACCGATACGCGCCACTGACGGTAGCCCAGAGGTAACTGCCTGCCGGGTCCTCCCCAACCGGTTTCTCGCGGCTCACCGCAAGGCCCCCGTTCGCCCACAGACGGGTTCGGTTGGACTGGACAAACGCACGCCCGAAGGCGTAGCCGATCTGGCCTCGTAGGTCGATGCCGAGCTCCGAGCTGCGAGAGAAGGCGAGGGTGCCGGTGCCGAAGTACCGATCCCCGAAGTACCTCGTGTAGTCGAAGTCGAGATCGTCGCGGATGACGTCGTCCGTGCCCTCTTGCCGGGTCTGGAATAAGCCGAGTTTGACCGAGGCGCTGTACTTCTCCTGGCGATACGTGGCGTCAACCTCGAAGGAGTACTTGAATATGGTCTGTGCGGAGACGAAGTTCAGTCCCAGCGAGAGTGTTCCGTCGACCCGATCCCAGAACCGCTGCCTGATCGGCTGGATCCGGACGACTCGATCCATCTCGAGCACCGTCGTCTTCTGTGGTCCGACCACCACCAGTTCCCGGGCACCGGTCGCGGTTCCGAGACTGCCGTAGTAGAATTCGCCCCGTCGATCCTCCACCTCGAGCTGCTTGTTCGACGTCAGGAAGTGAACGCGATCCCACTCGGCGTAGACGGTACCTGCCTTGTTGATCTTGAGCTCCAGCCTGCCCTGCTGGAGGCCCTTGATCTCGCCGTTGATCGTGTTGCCGTCCCACAGGACGACCTCGTCGGTGTACTTCGCCTGGGCGGGAATCGCGATGGCGATCAAGAGACCAACGGCAAGCACCCGCAGCACGCCCTGCCCCTTCCGCCGGAAACCTCTCAATTCCGATCCTCCCGCTCTCTCTATCCCTGTCTGCCCACAGCCCACCAGGACCAGTGATGCAAGGACTGACCGCTCTTCACGGTCCTTCAACCCTCGGGCGTTCCGCAGGTGGCCGTACTCGACCAGCGGCGTCAGGGCGGCTTCTTCACCCAGTTCGATTCCGGACCACTCGAGCGCCGCCACCAGGCGGGATTCGTCGTGGATCCGGTCATCCGGCCACGAGAACCCCCGCGTACAGGACATGGACTGCTCTTCCCCGGCACGAAGCACGATACACGAACCGCGTCCCCGTGTCAGTTCGCTTTCTCGATTGCCGGCGGGGCGTAGAGCGGGTCGAGGGCCGCGGGCTCCGGCCAGTAGCAGCGCATCTGCAGGGAGAACAGGCCGTCCGGCGCCGGCAGCCAGTTGGACTCCCTCTCCTTCCCGGGCGACTCATGCTGGAGATAGACCGTGAGGGATCCGTCCTCACCGTAGACCACGCCCTCGGTGCGATCACCGAGCGTGTAGCGGTCGACGGGGTTGTGGATGAAGTGCTGCTGCGGCAGGTTGTACATGGAAAGGGACCAGAAGCTTTTGACCGGCGGCAACTCATGGGCGGCGAAGTGCAGCACGTAGTCGTGCTTCGAGGCGTCGAGAGCATCCCCTTCGGCGTCGACGGAGGCTTCGGGGTAGAAGGCCTCCTCGAGGTCGTTGCCCCAGAGGCCGAAGAACGCGGCTCCTGCCCGGCGCAGGTAGCGGCCCTGCATGGCCTCGCGCGTCCCGAAGGAGGCTTCGACGAGCGTCCAGCCGTTCTGTCGGCTTCCGAGGTTCGCGCCCTCGGTCTCGATCTTTGCGAGCGCGGCGGCCACACCCGCGTCCATCGCCTCCCGGATCTCCAGGTCGAGTCCCTCGGGGTCGAAGGTGGGGTCGCTCCCGATGCCGATGGCGGCGAACCGCTGCCACAGCTCGGCCTCGCTGGGATGCTGTCCGAGATACGGCAGGAACGCGTTGACGTAGGCAACGAAGCCGGCCGAGCGGGCCTGCTCGGGGTTGTACGGGAGGAGTTCCGGCGCGGCCTCGGCGGGCGGCGGCTCCGCGCCGGCGAACTCGCTCAACGGCACGACGGCGTACTGATCCTGGACGGCCGCGACGTTGGGTAAGTCCTCGGGGCCGAAGACGGCCGTCCTGGCGAGGGCGGTGGCAAAGGCGGTCTCGCAGGGGATGACGGCGGTGATGCCTTCGGGCGCCTCACCCGTCCAGCCCGGTCCGGCGATCAGGTAGTTGCCGGCCTCCGGTCCGGTGGCCCTCGAACCGACGTAGGCGAAGTTGTGCGTGTAGAGATCGATGAGCTGGAACGAGTAGTAGCGGTCGAGAGGAATCGCCGGCACGCTGAGCACCATGGGCTCGGTGCGCAGGTCGAGCCACGCGATGGAGTAGGCGGTATCGTTGTTGGGGCGGACGATCAGGGTGTAGTCCGGACCGAGAAGCTCGGCCTTGTGAGACACTACGTTCAGAGGCCCTTCGTAGGCGCCGGAGTCGGGGTAGAGCGCCATGGCGAAGAGCATCTTGTACGAGTCGAGGATCGGGAACGAGAAGATGTACGCTTCCTCGGTGATGGCCCTGGCCTCTTCGGGAGTAACCGAGCCCGGCGTCGAACCACCGCCGCAACCCGCGAGGAGGCCGACAGCCAGAACGAGACACAGCAGGCACCCGATCGGACCCTTGCGGTTGCTGACCTTCTTCAAGATCGCCCTCATCTGATCACCTCCATTGGTGAGAAACCGCTTCGGTCGATTCGACGACAACTCAGTACTCGACCGGCTCGATCTTCCCCGGCCGCCAGGTCTTCTCGAACCACGGCTCCAGCGGACCGTAGAGCCGCAGGATCAGCCAGAAGCCTCTCCCCGGCACGGTCTGGATCCAGTTCTTCTCCCTGCCCGCGGGCGGCTCCGGCCCGAAGTAGATGTCCGTCGAGCCGTCGGCGTTCTGTTCGACACCGCCGCGCTCGCTGTTCAGGCTCGGGTAGGGGTTGTCGGTCTGGAGCGTCGAGCGGGTCTGGGGGTCGTAGAGGACGATGGACCAGAAGTCCTTGGCCGGCGGGTTCGCCGGAAGCGTGAGCCTGTAGGTCTTCGAGCCGTCCAGGTAGTTCCCGTCGGCGTCGCGGACGGCGGCGGCGTAGGCCGAACCGATGCCCGGCATGGCGACGGCCATGGCCGGGGTGATGGCGATGGCGTTGTACATGAACGAGACCCGCGCGTCGAGGTTGAGCCAGCCGTCGGCGGACATGAACTCGTGGTTGCCGATGGCGAAGGAGCTGAACCAGGTGCGATCGTCGTCCGGGTAGAAGTAGACGATCTCGTCGCGCGAGGCGAAGCTTATCGACCGCGCGATGGTCGCGCCCACCCAGGCCGCTTCATCGAGGATCCCGCGCATCCGCTCGTCGGGAGCGAACGGCTGCCCCTTGTCGATGCCGATCAGGGCCAGCCGGCCGCGCGCTTCTGGGCTGATGACGTCGTCCGGCTCCTCCTGGATGAGCGAGTTCACTTCCTCGAAGAAGTGGAAGTCGTTGGCGTGGATCGTGTTGTGATAGCGCCCGGAGAAGTTGATGAACTCCATCGCGGGAGGATCGTCCACCCGGGCCAGGGGGTAGATGCGGAGCTTCGCCTTGATGCTCTCGACCGCCGGCCCGGGATCGCCTTCGACGAGGAAACCGCGGACGATGCACCAGACGCCGTAGGTCCTCGACTGGAAGACGTGGTATCCGTCGGGAGTCTCGCCCTCATACCCCGGCGGCAGGAGCAGGAACTTCCCGCCCTGTCCCTTGTCAGGGCCGGCGTTGCCCATGTCGCCGACGTAGCGCATCCACATGTCATCGAGGATGCCGAGGATGTTGGGAGGCGTCTCGATCACCGTGGCGCCGTCCGCCTTCAGGTCGAGGAAGGCCGACGCATAGACGGTTTCCGTGTTGGGCGTGAGCCACAGCGACTCGGATCGGAACAGGTCCTCAGCAATGATGACCTGGTTTGACCGGGTCGCGCCCAGCTCGCGGTGCCCGTTGCGCAGGGCCACCATCGAGGCGGCGCGCATCTCGTCGAGGAAGATGTCGACGCCGCGCTGGAAATCGAGGTAATCGAAGGCTCTCTTCGCGGACTCCTCGGTAGGCATGCCGTCGAAGAACTCGAAGGTCCCGATGCGGGTCTCGATGCGATCGGGCATCGCGAGCGAACTCATCACATCCTCGGGGATGTCCGCTGCGGGGACGGGAAGCGCGATGCACGTGACGCAGATCGCGCACAACCAGAAGGCTCGAACTCTGCTGACGTTGAACATTGCCTCCCCCTCTCTCGCTCAAGTCGAGTGGGAATCGCCGGCGCAGCAAGGCGCCTATCCTCCGAAGACACTCTTCGGCAGTAGGAACTGAAGCTGCACCCGAACCGTGTACTCCGGTCCGTAGTCCGGTGTGACGACGTTGTAGAAGTACTGCGCCGACAGGTTGACGGGGAGCTTCCCGAGACTCATGACCTTCCCGATGCCGATGCCGACGGGCACGACCCACTGCTGCTCTTCCGGGGCTTCCCAGTTGGCGGTGATGATCGGTGCCGACGACAGGTAGAACGACGGGAAGTTGTAGTTGATGAAGTACTGGAACGTCATCATGTTGACGTCTGCCGCATCGTCGTCCCCGGCGATCGACCAGACGTTGTTCACCAGCGCGCCGAGGACCCACGGATCGGACATGGCCACCACGACCGCCGACGGACCGAGGCCCCACTTCTGCGTGCCTCTCTCCTCACCGCCGGTCGGGAACATGAGGACCGGTCCCACGCCCCAGGTCACTCCCTCGGAGTCCGGCGTGTAGAATGCCGTGAACGTCATGTCGCCCAGCCCGGTGCTCATGCCGTCCTCCGACAGGATGTCCGGTTGCCAGACGACCGGCAGGATCGTCCGCGTGATCCAGCGTCCTCCCCCGAACGGGATCACCGGCTGGATGTTCAGGACGTTCGCCGTGCGGTTGTACGGTCCGATGTTGAAGCTGGTGTTGTTCTGAAACGGGAAGCTCATGAGGTCGGCCAGCGGATTCTGGGCCTCCAGCGCGAGGTTCTCTTCCGTCTCCTCGGCGAACGCGCAAGGCGTGCACACCGCGACCAGGATCAGCGCTGCCAGAAGAACGACCGGTCCTCGCATCTTCGTCACGTACCTCCTCCGTTGTACACGCGCCTGGATGTGCGCCGGGCGTCGCATTGCCCTTGGGTCTCCTAGAGCTTCTCCGCTGTGGGCGCGCTCCACGTCTTGAGCTTCTCGATATCCGGGTTGTAGATCCGCATGATGATGTCCATGTTCTCATCCTTACGGACTACGGGGAGCCAGTTCTCCTCCGGCACACCCTCGGGTTTCTCGGCCGCGACGTAGATCTCGATGCCGCCGTCCTTGCCGAGGACCATGCCGGCGTTCTCCCCGACGCTGTACTT
>JALGWI010000071.1 GCA_025774245.1 bacterium | reverse complement strand
GACGCGGGCGGCGAGTTTGCCGCTGTCGAAATGAAGTCCGGTGTTGTGCTCCGCTCTCAGGACGGGTCCGGGAGCACGGTGATCGACGTCACGTCGGACGACGTCGCGCGGGGTATCGTCTGCCGCGACTGCGGGGGCGGCACCGCGATCGAGGGTTTCACGATCACGGGCGGAGACACCTTCGCGGGGGCGGGCATCCTGATCGACGGAGGCGCGCCCAGGATCAGCGACAATCTCTTCTTCGACGCCTACGGCGGCATGGGGGGCGGGATCCACGTCACCAGCGGCGCCACGCCCGAGATCATCGGCAACGTGTTCGACGCCAACGAGGCCTGCTGCGGTCCCGGGGGAGCGATCCTGATCGACGCGGACTCAGCACCTGAGGTGCTCGGGAACACGTTCACCGGGAACAGCGCCTTCGGCGGTGGGGCCGTGGCGATCCAGAACGCCTCCGGTTTCATCGAGGGGAACGAGTTCACCGGGAACGCCGGCACGGAGGGGGGCGCCCTCTCCGTCTGGGCCGGGAGCCCCGTGATTCGGGACAACGTCTTCGCCGGCAACGAGAGCTCGTCGGGAGGAGGCGCCGTCGCGTTCAGGATCTCCGGTGAAGCCACCTTCCACGACAACCTCGTCGTCGGCAACACGGCCGATGGGAGCGGCGGCGGAATCCTCGTGAGCGCGGCGTCGCCCTCGATCGCGCGGACGACGGTCGCCGGCAACTCCGCCGCACAGGGCGGCGGGATCGCCATCACAGATTCGGCCGAGCCTGCGTTCGAGGGAGTGATCGTCGCCATGAACGTGGGAAACGGAGGGGTCCTCTGCGAGGACGCCGGGTCGTCGCCGACGTTCAGCTGCATGAACGTCTTCGGAAACGAGGGCGACGGGTACGCGGGACAGTGTGCCGATCCCACGGGACTCGACGGGAACATCTCGACCGACCCTCTCTTCTGCAATGCTACCGCCGGTGACTACTCGCTCTGCGACATCTCTCCTTGCGCTCCGGGAAACCACCCGGACGGCTCGGACTGCGGCCGGATCGGCGCGCTCGGCGCTGCCTGCGTCTGCGAGCCGACCGCGGTGGAGGAGGCGACCTGGGGGTCGATCAAGGCGCTCTTCCGATAGGAGAGCGGACGGTCTCCTGACAGCCTCGCGTGTCACGCTGCGCGGGACCCCTGCGGAGACGCGGGGGTCCCGGCACGTCGGGGCCGGGCGTCCCGCGGCACCCCTTCGGGTCGGTCTCCCGCGCCTCCGAGCACAGAACTTCACGCGTGGCCAGCCTCTCGCCTGCGGTTGTGCCCCGACCCCTCCTGTGGTACCGTGTCGGCGCATCTCTCCATCCTCATTCAGCTGCACGGAAGCGGTCACCCGCGCGCTCCTGCTGGTTCCTCCATTCTCACGCCGGCCGTCCCCGTGCCGAAGGGATGCGTGCACCGTGACACCGACACCCGTGTTCCGTGGAAGGGGGCGAACCGATGCGAATCAAGATGCGGTGTCCCGACTGCGGCACCTGGTTCACGCTCCAGGTTGCCATCGACAGGGGCAAGGAAGAGGCAGAACACCATCGCCCGATCGAAGAGCCGCTCGGGAAAGGAGCGGACGCGACGCCGGCGTCCCACTGGCCCACGGCCCAGGCGGGGCGCGGACGCGCCGTCGTGATTGCGTGCGTAGCCGTCATCGCCGTGCTCGTGGGATGGGTCGTGATCGGTGCGATGCTCGATCGCGACAGGTCCGTCCCGGCGCTCGAGGAGGGATTCGCCTCTCTCCCTGAGGCGACCGAGCCGCCGCGTCCGGAGCCCATCCTCCCGGCTGGAGGTGCCGTTGAGGATTCCATGATCGTGTGGCACAAGCTCAGCCTCGTGGTCGTGGCGCGGGAGCGGTGCTGGATCTCGGTCTCCGGAGACGGGGAACCGGCCGCCGAGGTGACCCTCGACGTGGGGCAGCGCGGCGAGTTCCAGGCCGAGGAGCAGTTCACGCCCGACGGGGGCCCGGGCGGGGCGGGGGATCTGTACCTGAACGGCGAGCATCTCGGGAGGGCGGGGAAGAGCCGACGTCTCGTGGAGGACCTGGTCGTCACCGAGAAGGGGATCGCACGATAGGGGACGACAGCGCACGCCCGCGCTGCCCGTCGTCGCAGGAAGGCCCGATCGGCCGTGTGCCGGTCGGGCCTTCGCGTGTGGCGAAGGTGGGGAGCCGAGGGAGCAGCACCGAAATACGGTGAGTCAGCAATCGCGATGAGTGATGCGAGGGAGCCATAGCCTTGACAGTCTGCACATACCGTGGTATGCTGTCGTCAACCATGAGGAGTGGCGGCGCCTGTCACCGTCGCGGCTGTGGGCCGCGGGCACCGGCGCCGATGCGACATGGGGTGGGCCTGCAGGCGAGGGGGCACGAACGTGCACCCGGGGCGAGCCCGCGAAGGTCCACCCCGCTTCACGACGAAGCGGCGTCCTGATCGGTCTCCCTGTTGCGGAGAGCGGTGAGGGGTGCGGCAGTCGGAGGGAGGAGGGAAGGGGAAGACATAAGCTACGCACTGGTGAGTCGCGCCGACGGTCGCCGTCAAAACCGCGTGGGCCGTCAAGGATGCTTGACAGATCAGCTTCCCATGGCTAGACTCGCCCTGAGGAGGACCAGCCATGTCGGCGTCGCCGACGATCGGTGATGGCAGGTCCCGGGAGGGCGGAGACGCCCGGATAGTGGAGTCGGGATGCCCGGCTGACGGGCGCCCGGCAGGACCAGCGTCGGAACGAGCGGTTGTACCGGTCTCCGGCGAGATCGAGAGGGGTAGTGGTTCGTGAGCATCACCGGAAAAGTGAAGTGGTTCAATGACAGTAAGGGCTATGGTTTCATCACGCCCGACGATGGGTCGAAGGACGTCTTCGTCCACTTCTCGGCGATTCAGAGCGGCGGCGACTTCAAGACGCTGAACGAGGGAGACCACGTTCAGTTTGAGATCGTCGAGGGTGATAAGGGCCCGGCTGCTGAGAACGTTGCGAAGCTCGAGGAGTAGCTGCGCGCCCAGTCGCATAGCAGACTCGAACAGGGCCACTCCGAACAGGAGTGGCCCTGTCCTTTAGGCGAGCGAGGTGGCGGTGGGCGGGACGACCCCCTCGGCACCCGGAGTCGCGGCGCCCGCGGAGAGCTGTTTCGGGAACGCCCGAAGTGCGGTACACTCGTACCGAGCAGATCCTCACGACCCACGCGGAGCCGGCGCCGGGGGGCGCGGCGGACTCTGAGAAACGCTGAGCGGGGCGTCGACTCAGGGCCCCGGTCGAGGAGGGCGCTATGAACGCGATGAAACGACGGAGATCGGGTGCCGCTCCCGCGGCGCTCGTCACGGTGATCCTGATCGTCGCGGCGTGGGTACCGGCAGCGGGGGAGGCGGAGACCGAGGAGTCTGGTTCCCCCTACGAGCTGGGTATGCCCAACCCGGCCGCCTACTACTGCCGCGAACTCGGCTACGAATACGAGACGGTCCGAACGGAGGGCGGCGCGCGCGGCCTGTGCGTGCTTCCCACCGGCGAGCGCGTCGACGCCTGGGAGTTCTTCCGCGGCAGGATCGCGCAGGAGCATTCGTACTGCCCGAGGCTCGGTTACCGCACGGCCACACGCACCGTCGGGGACGGCGACGACTCGGGCGAGTGCGCGATCTGCGTCGACGACGACGGCACCGAGATCGGGACCGTCTGGGAGCTCATGGATCTCGGCGAACGGATGTCTCCGGCGACCGCCGGGCTCGCGCTACCGGCCACGGCGGCGCCGACGGCCCCGCGTTCCGGAGCGACATCCCGCGCTCTCCCCGAGTCCTTCAACTGGTGCGACGTGGATGGCTGCACGCCCATCAAGGACCAGGAGAACTGCGGCAGCTGCTGGGCCTTCAGCGCCGTCGGCGCCTTCGAGAGCGCCATCCTCATCAAGGACGGGGTCGAGACCGACCTGTCCGAGCAGTGGCTCGTGAGCTGCAACTCGGACGGGTGGAACTGCACGAGCGGCTACTTCGCTTCCCGATACCATCATTGGAAGACCGACCCCTGCGGAGACACCGGAGCCGTCTTCGAGGACGACTGCCCCTATCACGCTCTCGACCTCCCGTGCGAGTGCCCCTACGTTCACGAGTACACCCTTGTCGGATGGGGACACGTGGCGGGACGGGAGACGGTGCCGACCCCGGACCAGATCAAGGAGGCGCTTCTCCGGTACGGGCCGCTCGACGTGGCGGTCCTCGTGGACGAGGCGTTCTCCGACTACCTCGGTGGGATATTCGAGCTGTGCGACAACTACTGGTACCCGAACCACACGGTGAACCTGGTCGGCTGGGACGACACGCAGGGCACCGAGGGCATCTGGATCCTCCGGAATTGCTGGGGGACGGGTTGGGGCGAGGACGGGTTCATGCGCATCGCGTACTGGTGCAGCAACGTCGGCTTCGGAGCCTGCTGGGTTGCCTACAGGGACCCGCTCAGGATCGAGCTGCCCGACGGTGCGCCGGTCGCACTCGTTCCGGGCGAGGAGACCGTGGTCACGGTGCGGATCGAGGAGGTCGGTGACGCGCTCGTGCCCGGTTCAGCGCGGCTCCACTACCGCTACGGTGGCGACGACTTCGCGTCGACGGCGCTCGTGCCCCTCGGCGGCGACCTCTACGCGGGCACGCTGCCTCCCGCCGACTGCCTCCACTCGCCCGAGTTCTACGTTGCGGCAGACACCGAGACGTATGGGACGACAACGATGCCGATGTTCGCTCCCGACGAGACGTACGCCTGTCCCGTCGGCGCCCTCACCACCGTCGTCTCGTTCGATTTCGAGACGAACGCAGGATGGGTAGTCGTCGACGGGGACAATCTCATCGACGGAAGCTGGGAGCGCGGCGTTCCCGTGGGTGGCGGCCTGCGCGGCGACCCGCCGACCGATCACAGTGGCTCGGGGAGTTGCTACGTCACCGGGAACGAGGAGGGGAACTCGGACGTCGACGGAGGCTCGACTCGGCTCTTCTCCCCGGAGATCGAAGTGCCGCCGGACGGCGAGATCATCGTCAACTACGCGCTGTGGTACACGAACTCGTTCGGGAACAACCCGAACGAGGATCCCTTCAGAGTCTACCTGAGGCAGAACGGTGGAACCTGGGTTCTCGTCGAGATCGCCGGACCGAAGACGCCGCTGCCGGTGGGGTGGCACGTCCGCTCGCTCGTGGCCAGCGATCACATCGACTGCACGGACGGCTTCTGGCTCCGCTTCGACGCCCTGGACGAGGTGCCCTACTCGGTCGTCGAGGCGGGTATCGACGACGTCGCCGTCTACGCCATCGACTGCGATCCGACCGGTGTCCCCGAGGGGGTCGTCCCGGAGAGCCGCCTCGCGCTCCGCGCCAACGTCCCCAATCCCTTCGCGACCACGACGAGCGTCCGCTTCGAGATCCCGACCGCCGCGCCGGTCGACCTCTCGGTCTACGACGCCTCCGGCCGCCTCGTGAGAACCCTGCTCTCATCGGAGGGCCGGTCGGCGGGGGCGCACTCGGTCTCTTGGGACGGACGCGACAACGGCGGCACCCAGGTCGCCTCGGGCACCTACTTCGCACGCCTCACGGTCGGCGGAGAGACGGTGACGAGGAAGGCGACGCTCCTCCGATAAGTCCCGGAATGGAGCCTGCTGGGGCCTCCGGACGCGATCGGGACCCGCGACCCGGGCGATTCGGAAGGGCGTCCTTGACACGTGGTCTTCCCGGAACCATAGTGTTCCCCAACAGACTATGCCAAAGCTCCGCTCTGGCCCCCCTCGGTCACTCCGGAACCTGGCTCATTCTCTCCGCCATCCGCTCCGAGGAGACCGGATGAACGCCCTCCTGATCTACCCCGAGTTCCCGGACACGTTCTGGAGCTTCAAGTACGCGCTCAAGCTCATCCGGAAGAAGGCCGCTTCGCCGCCGCTCGGGCTCCTGACCGTCGCCGCCATGCTTCCCTCGGACTGGAACATGCGCCTGGTCGACCTCAACGCGGCCACGCTCACCGAGGACGATCTGGCGTGGGCCGACTGCGCGCTCGTGAGCGGCATGACGGTGCAGCGGGATTTCGCCCGCCGCGCTATCAGCCGGTGCAAGGCGGCCGGGCTCACGGTCGTCGCGGGCGGGCCGCTCTTTACGGCCGAGCACGAGGAGTTCGACGAGGTCGACCATTTCGTGCTGAACGAGGCGGAGATCACCCTTTCGCCGTTTCTGGCTGACTTCAAGGAGGGGCGGGCGAAGCCCGTCTACAGCTCGGACGAGTTCGCCGATCTCCGGGAGACCCCGACCCCTCTCTGGTCGCTCGTCGACCCCGACGACTACAGCTCGAGGAACATCCAGTACTCCCGCGGGTGCCCGCACAACTGCGACTTCTGCAGCGTCACCGAGCTCTTCGGTCGCCGGTGGCGGACCAAGTCGCCCGAGCAGGTAGTGGCGGAGCTCGAGAGCCTCTACGAACTCGGCTGGCGAGGCACCGTGGGGTTCGTCGACGACAACCTCATCGGGAATCGGAAGCGCCTCCGCACGGAGCTCCTGCCGGCCCTCATCGAGTGGCGGAAGGGCAAGTCGGGGATGACCTTCAGCACGCAGACTACCATCGACCTCGCGGACGATCCCGAACTCATGGGTCTCATGGTCAGCGCCGGGTTCGACACGGTCTTCGTCGGGATCGAGACGCTCGACGAGGTGGCGCTGGCCGAGTGCGGCAAGAAGCAGAACCGCAATCGCGACCTTCTCGAGGACGTCAAGCGGATCCAGCGCGCGGGCCTGCAGGTGCAGGGAGGGTTCATCGTCGGATTCGACAACGACACCCCGTCCGTGTTCCAGCGGCTCACCGAGTTCATCCAGAAGAGCGGCATCGCGACCGCGATGGTCGGCATGCTCCAGGCGCCGGTCGGGACCGACCTCTACAAGCGCCTGAAGCACGAGGGGCGGATCAGCGACGCCATGACCGGCGACAACGTCGACGGCACGACGAACATCGTCCCGAGCATGGGGCTCGATTCGCTCCGGGACGGCTACCGGCGGCTGCTACGCGACATCTACGCCCCTCGGAACTACTACCCTCGCATCAAGACCTTCTTGAGGGAGTACCGTCCTCCCAGGACGACGGCACGCCTCAGGGGCTGGCACATCCTGGCGTTCGTCCGTTCCCTCTACTACCTGGGTGTCGTCGGCGAGGAACGATTCCGGTACCCGGGCCTCTTGCTGTGGACCATCGTGAAGAGGCCGCGGGCCTTCCCGACCGCCGTCGTGCTCGCGATCTCCGGCTACCACTTCCGCAAGCGCTGCGACCTCCTTCCCGTCTAGGACGCGCCGCACGGGACGCCGTCACCGTCCTCCTTGCGACGCGTTCTCCGTGTTGGTACCATGCGACCGTTCCCGGTCGGTGCCTCCGGGCGAGCCCCGGGCAGCGACCGTTCGCCTTCGTACGGGGAGGGGCTTTGGTGCACTGGCGCAGCGGCCTCGCGACACACGTGTTCGATCCGATCGGCTGGAAGATCAAGGGCGTGGCGATCGGAGCGCGCCTCGCCGAGTTCCGCGCCGGCCAGTGGGACGACCGCGAGACCTCGCGCAGGAGGTGCTCGGAGCGGCTGGGTCGCCTCCTCGTCCACGCCGCGACGCGCGTGCCGTTCTACGCCGAACGGGTGCGCGGGCTCTCTCCCGACGACATCCTGGCCGACCCGCGCGGGAGCCTCGCTGAGTTCCCCATCCTCGGGGTAGCTGGGTCAACACCTCCGGCGGCTCCACCGGCACGCCGACGCGTTTCATCCAGGACAAGTTCTACCTCGGGGCCGCCCTCGCGGCGACGCAGCTCTCGTTCGACTGGGCCGGGATCGAGCGCGGCGACCGGCGCGTGAGCTTCTGGGCGGCGCCCCGCGACTTCGCCCGTCGGAACTCGCCGGTGCGGCACCTGAGCGACTTCTTCTACGACAGGGCCACGCTGAACGCCTTCCAGCTGGGCGAGCAAACGATGCGGGAGTACATCCGTTTCATGAACCGGCGCAGACCGCTCTGCCTGGACGGGTACACCGGGGCGCTCGTGGCCCTCGCGGAGTTCGCGGGGCGCGAGGGTCTCGACCTCCCGACGCCCAGGGCCGTCACGACCTCGACGGCGACCCTCTCTCCCGAGATGCGCGAGACGCTCGAGCTGGCGTTCCGCGCTCCCGTCTTCGACCGCTACGGGAGCCGCGAGGTGGGCATCGCCGCCGTCGAGTGCGACCGTCACAACGGGCTCCACGTGATCAGCGAGACGAGCGTCTTCGAGATGCTCGACCGCGACGGCCGCGAGGTCGCGGCGGGCGAGGTTGGCGACATCCTGGTGACGAACCTCTGGAACTACACGATGCCCTTCATCAGGTTCCGGATGGGCGACCACGGCGTGCGCGGCACCGACGACTGCGACTGCGGACGTCCCTACCCCATGGTCGACAGGATCGTCGGAAGGACCGGCGCCGCGTTCGTGAGACCCGACGGGGGGCTCGTGCTCGCGGACTTCTTCATCCGGCTCTTCGCCGTCGATTTCAACACGGGCGACGTGCGCAAGTACCAGTTCGTCCAGGAGGAGATCGATCGCGTGACGGTCCGGCTCGCGCTCTGGCCGGGCCGGGACGGTCCCGACGCGAAGATGCGCGAGGCGATCGCCGACCGCGTCTCCGACGCGATGGGCGTCCGCTGCCACGTCGAGTTCTCGATCGAGGACGACATCCCCCCGGCTCCCTCCGGCAAGCACCTCTACTCAGTGTCCAGGGTCTCCTCGGACGCCCGCTGACGCCCTTCCCGCAGGCCTTCCACGGTGACGCTCCAGACAGGAACCGACCTTGCTAGGTTGAGCTACGCTGCGGGGTCGCGCGGGCCTCACTGAGCGGCCCGTGTCGGGAGCGGCCATCGCCGGAGGAGGGGAGAGCTTGAGCGCGCAGGGACTACTGCTGCGGATCATGCCCGGCCAATCGACGGAGGCGGAGAGGATTCCGAGTGCGCTCGTGGACGCGATCGCGTTCGCGGCGACCCTCGTTTTTGCCGGCGTCTTCCGGTGGGAGGCGCGGGAGCTCATCTGGGGGCTCTGGGCCTCGAGCCTGGTCGTCGGCTACGCGCACATCGTCACGGGGATCGCGGTCGGCGTCGTCCACACGGAAGCGGGGCAGCGGATCGTGAGCGCCATCGGCGGCCTTCTGATGCTCGCGTTCTTCACCGTCCACTTCGGCATGTTCCACTTCGTCCACAGCATCTTCCTGAGCCTCTTCTTCCCGCTGCTGGACCAGGAGGCGATGCCCGGCTCCGCTCTTCCCGCCAACCTCTTCGCGATCCTCGGCGCCGCCCTGAGGCTGTCGTGGCCGCTCGTCCTCATGACCGTCATCTCACGGGTCAGGAGCTTCCCGTTCGCCGGCGTCGATCTTGCGAGCAAGAACGCCTTCATGGCGCCCTACGCCAGCGTCGTGAAGATGCACATCCTCATCTTCGTCTTCGCGGGGCTTCACGCGGCGGGCCTGAGCAGGTTCGCCATCTACCCCGTGCTCGCCTTCTACTTCTTCCCGTGGGGGTCCTTCCGCCACGCCATGAAGAAGCGCTCGAGGCGATAGCGCCTCGAGCGACGTGCTGCCTGCTATGTCCCGCCCATGTGCCGTGCCCCGCTCACATGCCGTGGCGTGGTCCGCCTGCGTGCCACACCCCGCTCGGCTCTCAGCTGAGCAGGATCTCACGCCAGGCGAGACGGCTGTACTGCCCCGTCCGGAGGAACCGGTAGAACCCCGGCGGGTAGATGTCCTGGAGCCGCCAGTCGTAGTGGTAGTCCTTGGCGAAGCCGGTGATAACGTGGATCTCGTCCTCCACCAGGACCCCCGTACCGACGGAGCCCCGGAACGACTGGATGATGCTTCCCCAGACGGTGAGGTCTCCTCTGGGCGCGCCCGTGTTCCAGTTCGCGACGCTGAAGGAGTTGTCGAGCGCGACCATCGTGGCGTGGATCACACAGTCGTCCTGGTTCGGCGCGGTGTCGCCGACGACGATGTCGGACCCGGCGATGAGGCCCAGGACATCGCTGCAGTGCGGGAGGGGGCCGGTCTCGCTGCTCTCCCTGTACACCACGTCGTCCAGGATCTCGATCTGCCCGTTCGTCGCGAGCGTGAGCTGCCCTTCCAGGACGCCCTGGACCGTGAGGCCCCCGTTGACGAAGACCACGCCGTTGGTGTCCGCGATGTTGACGTCGACCCAGCTACCCGAGGGCCCCACGTAGCTCACGTAGCCGTACATGGGGGCCCCCGTCTCGTCGACGCGGCTGAGGAAGAAGTCGAAGTTCCCCGCGAGGCTCACTCCACCTTGCCGGGCGAGGGTCTTCATCTCGAACACGTCGGGGAGCGCCGGGTAGTCGATCCAGGGGGCGGCGAGGGAGTAGTTGTCTTCGAAGGTGGGATTGTCGTGCGGCGCGTTGTGCGGCTCGGCCGACTCGATGTGGTTCGTCGCGGAGCCGTTGTAGTAGAGAAACGCCGGGTTGTGGTTGACGTTGCTGTCGCCGGGGCCACCGTAGGCGCTCTGCACTATGCTCTTGAAGGTTGGGTCCCCGAAGATGCTGACCTGATCGTTGGTGAACATGGGACCGTCGATGACGTCGGCCGAGCAGAACCAGAGGGGCCCGCCGACGCCCGGCATGCGCTCGGAGTCCGTGAAGTAGAGGAAGTCCGAGAAGACCTCGGACTGGATGTCGACCTCGATGCGGCGCCTCCTGCCGCGAACGCTCGACTCCGAGACGACGGTGTACGTGTGTCGCCAGGAGCTCCCGTTCGTGGGATCCGGGACGATCTTGATGGTGTACGTCCCCTCGGCGCACGGGATCGGGTCCTCGCCGTACGGGTGCATCTCGACGTATCCCTCGGGCGGGTCCTCGTGCGACGAGAGCCAGCCCACGCCCCTCGCGACGCCGCCCTCGGCGAGGTAGAGGGCCTGTGACCGGCTGGTCGCGTGAGCCACGAGACCGGCGTCGAGCGCGCCGAACTGGAAGACGGCCAGGATCATGATCAGCATGGCGACGGCGATCACCACGGTCGGCTCGAGGACGGTCCCGCGGTCGTTTCTCAGAAGCCGCTCGATCGTCGATCGGGGTGGAGCCCTGTGGAGGGCTGGCAGTTTCATGGTAGTTATCTCCGGTAGGCATGGCGTAATAGAACCGGGCGTCTGTGCATTCACTTACTGCACATATAGTGCCATTTGGCTAGAGTATTACATTGATTGCCGGTTCACCCGGCGGGACGGGCGGCCCGCGGTCATGCGGGATACGAGAGGCGGGCGAGAACCGTGGTGAGCGAATGGGCCTCAGTGGGATCGGATCCGGCCTCCTTCGAGAGCTCCTCAGCAAGTTCCTGAATCAGCCGGGGAAGGCGGGCGGCGGCCTTCGGGGTCAGGCGGACGGTCAGGCGCTGGAGGGCGGCGGCCCCCTGAGGCAGGCGCTTCCCGGGCTCCTCCGAGTCGAGCGCGCGCACGAGCTCGCGCTCGGCGGCTCGGAGGGCCGCGCCGTAGAGCTCCACGAGCGCCGCCAGGAAGGCGGGTGAGCGCTCGGTGCGATCGATGAGGATCCTCGGAGCCGAGAGCTCGTAGACGCTCTCCGTGCGGCGGCCGGAGCGGCGCGTCGCCTTCTCGCTGACGAGCCCCGCATCCTCGAGCCGGCGGACGTGGTAGTAGAGGGAGGCCGGCTCCCGGCCCAGGGAGGCGGCGAGCTCCTTCACGGAGCACACCCCGAGCCGCTCGATCCCGTCGAGGATCTCCTGCCTGAGCGGTGTTCGCATGGCGCGAAGCTGCTCGGCCTTGCGGATGACGAGTGTTCGTGGCCTGCGTGCGGGCACGATGACCTCCTTCATGTTGCTATTTGACTTTCAACGATTATTCTAATAGAGTTGTCTCACGGGTGCAAGGGGAATCGTCGGCGGGGGCGGAGCCCGCCGGGTCGTCGCAACGGAGAGGAAGGGGGAACGGAGATGATCATGAGCATCGCTTCTATCGCGGAATGGGGGATCTGGCTCGCGGCGATCGGGCTGATCTTCCCGATGGCGGCGCTGGCCCAGGTGCCGCCTCCGGTGGAGGAGCCCGCGGGACACCGCGGAGATCTCCTGGGGGAACTCAGTGAGGCGGAGGAGCTTCTCGGAGAGAGGCCCGGGGACGCGGAGCTTCAGTACCGGCACGCGAAGCTGCTGTACGAGGCGGGCGAGTTCGCCCGGGCCCGCGAGGCGATCGCGCGGATCCTCGGGGGCGACGAGCCTTCGATCGACGCGCTCAGGCTCGGGGCGGAGCTGGCGTATCTCTCCGGTCGGTACGACGAGGCCGGGGAACTCCTCGGCAGGATCCTGGCACGCGAGCCGGACGACAGGCGGGCTCTCCGGAAGCTCGTGCTCGTCTGCTTCCAGACCGGGCGCTACGCGGAGTGCCCCGAGCTTCCGGAGGATCAGGGCATGCCACACGCCGACCTCATGCGGTCGTTCGGTGGGGACGCGCCCTACCGGATCGAGTGGGGGACGAGCGACGAGACCGTCGTGCCGTTCCTCCTCACCGATCCGCTCCCGGTGTTCCGCGTGACGATCGAGGGCCGGGAGATCACGACGCTCCTCGACACGGGCGGCGACACCTTCATCCTCGACCCCGAGATCGCCGGCTCGCTCGGAATCGAGGTCGTCGCATCGATGGAAGGGATGTTCGCGGGAGGGATGACGGCCGAGGTCGGATTCGGCCGGGCGGAGTCGCTCGTGGTGGGCGACATCACCGTGCGGTCGGTTCCGCTCGCCCTCCTTCCCACGCAGGGATTCGTCCTGGGCGAGTACACCATCGAAGGCATCCTCGGGACGAATGTCCTGAGGCAGTTCCTGGCCACGGTCGACTACCCGAACGACAGGCTGATCCTCAGGAAGAGAGGTGGTGAAGCGGCCGCGCGCTTCTACGACGAATCGCGGGCGAGCGTCGTGGCCGAGGTGCCCTTCGCCCTCGCTTCGACACACTTCCTGATGGCTCACGGCAGCCTGAACGGCGTCGATGGCCTCGTGTTCCATGTGGACTCCGGACTGGCGGGCGAGCCGGCGTTCTCGGCGCCCGAGCAGACGCTGGAGTACGTCGGTATCCCGATCCCCGAGATCGCAGTTCAGGAGGGCACGGTGGGCGGCGGGGGAGGAGGTTGGGCCTCCGGCACGTTCGAAGTGGAGGCGCTCGGCCTCGGGCCGCTCACCCGGCACGGTCTGACAGGGGTCTACGGCACGATGCCGCCCCAATCGTATCGCCACCTCGGGTTCATACAGGACGGGTTGCTCTCGCATCAGTTCCTCCGCCACTACGGATGGACGCTCGATTTCGACAGGATGGTCATGGTGTTCACGCGGTAGAGGGGGTGGTGCTGGGCCCGGAGAATCCCCGGTGGATTCCCCGTGGCTCATAAGCACCAGACAGGCAACATCTTAGACGCATGGCATGTTTCTTGAAAGAAGTCATACCGTGGACCGGCTTCATCACGGAGGACAGCCATGCAGAGAGGCGTCGCGACCACGGTGTACCTGTTGGCGTTGACGTTCACGGCCCTCGCGGCGGCACCGCGGGGAGAGACCACGCCCGGCTCGGGAACGCCGCCCCGGTCGCTCCGCTTCGTCGAGAAGCGGCAGTTCGTCGTTCCGCAGGTCCGGACCATCGGAATCACCTTCGACGGCGAGTCGGTCTGGATCTCGTCGAAGGGGGAGGGCGAAGAGCCGCCGGAGTTCCACGTCTACGACGAGTGGGGGACGCACCTGAGCACCATGCCTCAGGAAGCGGTCTTCACCGAGCGGGGCCACCTCGATCTCGAGTGGTGCGGCACGTTCGTGTGGGGCAGCCAGTCGTACCAGATCCACGCGTTCGATCCCTCCGGCACCTACCAGGGCTTCTTCAACGGGCCGATCGATCCCTGCCGGGCCGTGGCGTACGACGGCGACTACTGGTACGTCGGCGGCTGGAGCCACCGCATCTACCGCGCGCGGTGGAACGGGGCGTGGGGGAGCACCCCCACCTGGACGGCCATGTCGTTCGGGTCGTTCTCCGGCACGAACGGAATCGCGTACGACCCGCTCCGGGATTGCCTCTGGCTGACCGACGGCTCGGGGACCCTCTATCAGGTCGGCAAGGACGGCTCCGTGCTGGCGCAGCTTCCGTTCCTCGGCCCCTACGGGCCTCCCGGCGGTTGCACCGTGATGGAGACCGAGAGCCTGGGTCTCGTCCTCGCGGTCCTGCACACGGACAGCCGGGGAGGAGATCAGAACCACGTCGTGTTCTACGACATCAGCGAGACGGCGGTCGAATCGACGACGTGGGGGTCGATCAAGGCCAGAAGCCGTTGATGTGTTCCGCGGCCGGCGACCGATTGCCGGCTCCGGCTCCGACTACGACAACCGCTGAGAGGCTCCCGTTCCGCGAACGGGAGCCTCTCGGCGTTCGCGGTGCGCGACCGGGACCGGGAGCTTCTTGTTCGTTCCTCACTCCTGTGATATCCTTAATGCCGTCGAGATCATCCGGAAGACAACGAGAGGGAACTGCTCGAAGGGAGGAGCGATGAGAACGTCGATACCGGCGCTTCTGGTCGTGGCATGTCTGGTCGTGACCGGCGGCGCATCCGAGCTCGAGCTCGTCGAGAACGGGAGCTTCGAGGAGATCCTGAGCGTGGGGTGGGTCGAGGAGACCTCGGGCTCGAACCTCTACATCCTCCGTCAGACGGGCTTCGACGGCGATCCGGACTACGAGATCCAGGTCAACACCGCCAACGGTGACGGAGTGGCGAGGGTCCGCCAATCGGTGGTCCTGCCTTCGCTCAACGTGGAGTTCTCGGCCATGCTCGATGCGAGCGCCGTGGACGGGAACGGCGCTTGGGTCGCCGCGGGGCTGGCTCTGACCTACTTCGACATCAGCGGAGCGCCGCTCGGCAAGACCGTGCTAGCGGCCCTGGGCGACGCCTGTCCGTGGACGAGCGACCCGACCTTCCACGTCATCGAGCTCGGCCTGATGGGCTCGGGCTGGAGGCCGTACGGGTTCAAGCTCACCGACGAGCTCACGAACCTGCCGGGGATCGATCCCGATGACGTGCGGCAGCTGGAGGTCGCGGTCCTCGTCGAGGCGTACAACTGCTGAGGGGGCATCGCAACGGCGGAGGTCTCCGCCGATGATGTCTCCCTGAAGTTTGTGAGCGAGGATCCGTTCATCGCCTACTTCGATCAGCAGGTGTTCGACGGCGGCGGCAACGCCGACGGGATCTGGGACGCCGGGGAGACCGTGGACCTCGAGATCAGCCTCATGAACTTCGGCGAGGCGGCGGAGCAGGTCACGGCGACTCTGACGACGAGCGACCCCTACGTCACCATCCACCAGGCGGGAGCTAGCTACGGCGACATCGCCACCGGTGGGACCGTCGTCAACGCCGCGCAGCCGTTCATCGTCGAGGCGGACCCCTCGACGCCCCTTGGCCACGACGCCGAGTTCACGCTCGATCTGACCCACACGGGCGGGGCTGCGTCGACCGACTTCGCCGTGATCGTCGGGAAGCGGCACTACCTGGTCTGGGATCCGTCGCCCGACACGTCGAGCGGTCCCGTCATCCACACCACGCTGGCCGGGCTCGGCTACAGCGGAACGTACGTCCAGGAGTTTCCGACCAGCGGGCTCGATCACTTCCAGACGATGTGGGTGTCGCTCGGCATCTACGCCGAGAACCACACGATCGGGGCGAACACCGCCGAGGCGCTCGCGATCGTCGACTTCCTCGAGGACGGAGGGTGCGTCTATCTTGAGGGCGGCGACACCTGGAACTACGACGTCATCGTCGGTGGCCACGACTTCGGGCCGAGCTTCGGCCTCTCGGCGCCGGCGGACGGGACCGGCGACTGCGGGCCCGTCAACGGTATGGCGGGAACGTTCGCCGACGGGATGGCGTTCTCCTACGCGGGTGAGAACGCGTGGATCGACCATCTTGTCCCGAACGACCCGAAGGCAGCGCTCGTGCTCGAGAACGGCGCTCCCGTGTACGGGCTCGCGGTGGCGTACGAAGCCGAAACCTACAGGACGGTCGGCGCGTCGTTCGAGTTCGCGGGTCTCGTCGACGGGGCTTCCCCGTCGACCAAGTCGGATCTTGCGGCCGCGATCATGGACTACTTCCTGCCGACGCAGTCGGGCATCGAAGAGGACGATGCGGTGCTCGACGCGCGTCGCCTGGCCGCCTGGCCGAACCCGTTCAACCCGAAGACGACGCTCAGGTTCACGAACCCCACGGTGGGGCACGTGACCCTCAGGCTCTTCGACTGCTCCGGACGTCTCGTGACGTCCCTGGTCGACGAGCGGCTCCCGGCCGGTTCGCACGAGACCGTGTGGGACGGTCGCGACGCCGGCGGGCGGCCCGTCGCGAGCGGGGTCTACTTCGCGCGTCTCGAGGCGGAGGGCTTCCGTACGAGCGGCAAGCTCGTCCTTTTGAAGTGAGTGACGCTGACCGGCGCGGGCATCGCTCGAGCCGGACGCGGAGATGGAGGACACGTGCGGCCCGACGCGGGCGAGCCGGCGCGCGACAACTTCGGCTGCGACGGGCGCCAACCGTGAGAAGGGCCGCGTCGGCGGGACGCGGCCCTCTCTTCGAGTGCGGGATCCGGCGGGACCGATGTGCTTCGGCAATCGGAGGAACGAGCGGTGCCGTCGGTCCGCGCTCTCTGTCTTCTCTACTCCTCGACGTTTCCTTCGGCCACGAAGTAGGGCGTGCCCCAGATGATGGCGTCGTCAGGGTAGTCGGTGTCGTAGATCGTGTCGTGCGCCATGGCCTGCACCCACGCGCCGTGACGGCCGGGACGGGTCACCGTCCAGGTGCCCGTGAAGGTCCCGCCCGAGTACTCGAACGGGGACCTGTGGTGCCGCGTGTGCAGGAAGACGATCGCGTCCTCCGGCGGACCCGACACCGTCACCGTCACCTCCTCGCCGAGCTAGAATGTCAGAATCTCGTCGGGGACGGCCTTGAGCTCGAGGGGGTCGCTGATCGTGACGTCGACCGTGGCGGTCTCGACGCGGATCCAGTCGATCGAGATCGTGAGCGTGTCGGAGTGCGAGAGGAAGCCCGAGAGTTCGGTCAGAACCCAGGGACCTCTGCGGTGACGGTGGCCGTTGATCTGTCCCTGCCCCTGTCCTCCGTTCGATCCCTGATCCCCCTGACCTTGGCCTCCCTGTCCCTGGCCTCCGTTGCCGCCCGGCGGCTCCCAGTCCGGGTCCCTCACGAAGTTCGCGTAGCGGATCCCCTCATGCTGGAACGGCTTCACGTACTCGACCATGTTCTCGTCGACGATGTGCAGGTCGCCCCACACGTCGCGGTGCACCGTGACCTCGGCCGTACCGGTCGCCGGATCGAACAGGATCCCGCGGTAGCAGTCGCGGTCGGTGATCTGGCGCCAGAAGGTGAGCGGGTCGATCGCGTCACGGCTCCCGCCGTCGCCGTGATCGATCTCCCGGATCCCGAGGTTATCGTCAGGGTCTCGCCGAAGTCGGTCACGATCGATCCGGGCGGATCGTTCCACTTCCAGGCGGAGACGTTCCTTGAGGACGGCACGCCGGTCGAGCTCGACCTGGAGTGGCGCGTCGCCGACGATATCCTGGGCTCGGTGACGCAGGATGGGCTCTTCACGGCGGCGAGCGAAATCCCCCAGGGTCACCGAAGGCGCACGACCGTGATCGCGGGTGGTCTCTATCAGGGTCGGATCTACTGGGACTTCGGCGCGGTGAGAATAAGGTGAGCGTCGGAGGGAAGAGGCAAGCGGCGCCCGCCGCTCGCTTCTAGCGGAAGAGGCCCTTGACGGTGCCCCAGCTCGTTGCCTCGACGGGCGTCGAGCAGGCGTCGCACCCTTGGCCGTGGGCGCCGACGAGCTCGCCCCAGGCGTTGTTCCGCGGCAGACAGGGCGAGTCGGCGCAGAGCGTGACGTCGTCGTCGTCGAAGTCACACAGACGCGGATCCTCGATGACGTTGTCGTAGTAATCCCCGCAGGAGTCGTCCTCCTCGACATTCCCGAAGATGTACGAACGAGAGATCGTCGGGCTGCTCACGTCGTCGCAGTGGAGCGCGCGACCGCCGGTGTTGAATGCGATGATGCAGTTCGACAACGTCGGTGACGAGTCTCCGCACGAGAGCCCCCCGCCGTACGTCGCCTCGTTCGCCACGAACGTTGCGTTCGAGATCCTCGCCGAGGAGTCGTCTCGGCAGCTCAGCCCCCCGCCGTACGTCGCCTCGTTCGCCACGAACGTCGTGTGAGTGAGAACGGGGGAGGAGTACTGCTGGCAGTAGATCCCGCCTCCCCTGTACGCGGCGTTCCGCACGAACGTCACGTCGGTCAGGATCGGCGATGAACCGATCAGACGTACGGCTCCCCCGCTCGGTGCGCTGTTGCCCGCGAAGGTGACGTCGAGCAGGACGGGAGTCGAAGCGTTCCAGCAGCCCATTGCGCCGCCGCTCACCGCGGCCACGTTGTCGCTGAACTTGCATCCGATGAGGGTCGGCGACGAGCCGCTCACGCAGTGGAGCCCCCCACCGTAGTCGCCCGAGCTGTTTCCCGAGAAGACCACGTCGGTGAGCTTGGGCGAAGCGACGTCGCAGTACATCCCTCCTCCTCCGTCCGCGGCGTGGTTGCCCTCGAAGAGGACGCCCGTCAGGGTCACGTCGGCGGCGTGGCAGTAGATGCCGCCCCCGATCGGTGCGGCGTTCGCCGCGAACGTCACGTTCACGAGGACCGCAGTCGACGCGTCGCAGTACATGCCGCCGCCCTTCGCAGCGAAGGTCTCGGCGGTCGCATTCCCCACGAACAGGAGGTCGGCGAGCGTGGGGGAGGAGGAGTGGCAGTAGACGCCGGCGCCCTCTTCGGCGCGGCCGTTCGTCACCGTGAACCCCCGAACGAGCGCGTCCGCCGTCTCTCCGCCGGTGAACACGAACCCGCGGCCCTCGCCTCCGCAGTCGATGATCGTGCTCGCGGAGCCGTCGGCCGAGACGAGCGCGATGTCCTTGCCGCCGAAGTCGAGGTCGCGGTTCGGAGGGCCCTCGTAGGTGCCCGGCCGAACCAGCACGGTGTCGCCGGGGCTGGCTGCATCGAGGGCGGGCTGGATCGCGACGTGATCTCCCGCACCACCGGCGTCGACCACGATCGTGGCCGACGGCGAGGCGGTCGCCGTCAGAGAGAGGATGAGAAGCGCTGTCATTGCACGGGTCTTCACAATCGGACTCCTGTGCATCAGGTGCGCGAAGCGGGTTCGGGATTCGGGTTGGCGGGGCGCCCGGCCTCGGTGGGACGGGCAGTGTTCTTGTCGGCAGATTACCAAAGATGAGGAGGCCGGTCAAGGAGGGCTCAGGGGCTTGTGGATTGACTAAGCTGATGGTATATGGTATAGTTGCTCTCGAATGAGTGGGGCCCCCTCAATACCACTCGAGAACCGCTTTCTCAGCACCAGACAGGCACGCGAGCAGCCGGGTGACCGATCCAGGGCGGAAGCCAGCGGAGACGGGCTCCCGGGAACCGCTTGCGCAGAAGGAGGTGGAACGATGAAACGGGTGAACTACCTCTGCACGGTGCTTCTCGCCTGCATCGCGGTTGCGGTCGCGGCGAGCGTCCCCGAGACCATGAGCTACCAGGGCGTTCTCAAGGAGTCGGACGGGAACGTCGTCGCCGACGGCGAGTACGAGCTGACCTTCCGAATCTACGACGAGGAGACGGGCGGAACCTCGGTCTGGGACGAGGCCCAGGTGCTGATGGTCGAGGACGGCGTCCTGAGTGCCGTCCTCGGAAGCGCCGTGCCACTCGAACTCCCGTTCGACACGACGTACTGGCTGGGCGTGACCGTGGGGCAGGAGGAGGAACTGGCGCCGCGGATCGAGCTCACCGCGTCGGCGTACAGCCTGAACGCCAGGACCGTCGTCGACGGGGCCGTAACGACCGAGAAGCTGGCGGACGAGGCAGTCGACGAGTTCAAGATCGCCGAGGGCGCCGTGACCGCGCCGAAGCTCGCGGAAGGCGCCGTAACGAGTCTCGCGATCGAGGACGGGACTATCGAGCTCGCCGACCTCGGCCCGAACGGGGCCGCGGACTGGCAGATCCTGAAGTGGGACGGCACGCAGTGGATCGTGGCGGACGACTACGGCGTCGAGGGGCCGATCGCCGTGGTGTACGGCGAGGGTGGCCTCGAAGGGTACGGTGACCACGGGGCGGTCTCGCTGTCGATCGCCGATGGTGGGATCGGGCAGTCGATGATCGACGTCGACGCCGTGACGAGCGTCGCCATCGAAGACGGGACGATCGAGTTCGACGACATCGGTCAGAACTCGGTAGCAGCCGGGCAGATCATGAAGTGGAGCGGCGGGAGGGGGACGTGGGTCGCGAGCGAGGACTCGCTCGGGGTGGCGACAGTGAACGCCGGGGCGGGCCTCACGGGCGGGGGGACGGGCTCCGAGGTGACCCTCTCGGTCGACTTCGCCGGGACCGGAACGGCCACGACGGTCCCGCACAGCGACCACGACCATGACCTCGACTACGTCGGCGAGGGCGAGGAGGACTCGATCACGAGCACCATGATCGGCGCACGGGAGGTCAAGTCGGCCGACCTCGACAGCCTCGCGGTGACGAGCGGGAAGCTCGCGAGCGCCGCCGTAACGAAGGAGAAGCTCGCGGCCGCCGCGGTGACCTCCGCAAAGATCGACACGAGTGCCGTGACGACGGAGAAGCTCGGGAAGGAGGCGGTGAACGCCGACAAGCTCCAGGCGAGCGCCGTCACG
>JALGWI010000070.1 GCA_025774245.1 bacterium | reverse complement strand
TGACGACGCGAAGGCATCGAAGGTGGTGCTGATCCGCTAGTTACGGAGGGCCAACCTAGGGCCTGTTCTCGGGACCCCCGTGGGAACCCACGGGGGTCCCGTCTGTCCGGGAAGATCGTCTCGTGACCGGCGTCCTTCGATCGGAGCAATCTGGAGTCGAGACATGCGGCTCCCCCAAAATTCTTGACAAAGACCAGCAAATTGGGTACCGTCAACATAATGGGTTCCTCAATGTCGGGGGCGGCGCCGGAGTCCGTGCGGCCGGCGGCGAAACGGGGGCCCCGGACGTCGCGCCGACCCGCCGAGGTTTCAGGAGGATGCGAGCGATGGCGAATCCCCGCTTGAGAGACGGCTACGTGAGGCGCAACCTCGCGGCGCTCGTCGCGGCCGCGATCGGGCTCGCTCTGCTGCTGCCGACCGCGCTGCCCGCGCACCAGATCTACGTCGGCGACCTCAACGCGAGCGAGATCCGGAAGTTCCTGCCGGAGGAGGGCGACACGATCGGTGTGGTCGTGAGCCCCGACACGTTACAGCTCAGCCTCTGGTCGCTCGTGTCGATGGAGGCCGACGGGAGTCTCCTCGTCACCGCGTGGAGCGGCATCTACAAATTCAATCCTGCGGATCAGTCGATGGAGACGCTGCTCGACTCGCTCGGGTACATGGAAGCGGTCGCCGCGTATCCGGACGCCGCCACCGACGACATCTACTTCGCCACCGACTACGAGGACGGATCGCCCTCGGAGCTTCGCTATCTGCCCGACGGGCACGGTCCTTCCGTGGTCGCGTGGTCGTTCAACGACGGCGAGTTCCAGACTCCCTACGACGTTCAGGTAGCGCCGACGGGCGAGTACCAGGGCGACATCCTGTGGCTCTCGTGCAGCCCGCACTTCCTCGCTCGACTCCGGAGAACAGGAGAGGACACGTTCGAACGCCTCGACGACGTCTACAACGGGGAATACGGAGGACCGCGGGAGTTCGCCTATTCACCCGATGGTGACATCTACGTGCTCGACGCCACGTACGGGGTGGACAAGGTGGTGAACGGCGAGCTTGTGCCCTTCGGCGACATCGCCGGGGGCTACTTCTCCGACATGGACATCGCGTCCGACGGCACCTTCTACGTCGTTGACACTGAGGCGAACGCGGTGCGACGCATGGACTCCGCCGGCAACGAGATCCTGCCGCCGCTCGGTCGCTCGGTCTTCCTGATGCCCTACACGGTCGTCGCCACGTCGTTCACGCCGACGCGCCCCGGCGACGCCGTCGTGATCGCCCCCGACGAAGACGTCGACATGCTGTTCGAGGAAGTCGTCGAAGGCGGGTTCACGTACGTGGTGTCGGAGGGAAGCAACTCCCACACGAGTCCGAACGGGAACTACCTGCCGGGCTTCGTCCAGCCGGCCGGGGGCGAGCGGGACGACTTCACGTACGTCGACCTGGTCACGGAGAGCGTCTACGGGAGCCTGGTCCAGATCGACGCGTACTACCCGGGCTCGCGGCTCTTCTTCGCGCACGGCACGGGTGACACGTTCCGGGACGCGACGATCGAAGGGACGATCGAGGACGCGCGCGGTGTGATCTCGCGGTTCAGCGAGGTCGTCGTCGGCGACGACTCGCGCCCGCTCTCGACAGTGATCGCGTACAAGTTCTGGCGGCTTCTCGCGGAGCTGGATCGGCCGCTCCCCTCGGGCTACGACTTCTGCCCGGACGGCGCGATCCTGAGGCTCAGGTGGTTCGCGACCCGGGCGAAGGACCTGTACGACCTGGGACAGGCCGCGGCCGCGCGCGACGTGCTGGCGCACATGAACGAGGTCGCGCGGGACCTCGCGGGTTGGTGCATCCCCGACACGGTGCCCGTGAACGACACGGGCGAGATCCTCGCGCTCTCGAAGACGCTCATGTTCAGCCTGGATCAGGTCGAGCCGCCCGCGAGTCCGACGGCCGGCTCGGGGGCCGCCGAGGTCTCGCTCTCCGTCACGAGCCCCGCGAGAGGAAGATCGCTCGTGGAGTTCACCGGGCCGGACGGAGCGGAGGTCACGGCACGCGTCTACAGCGTCTCCGGGAAGCTCGTGACGACCCTCTTTGAGGGCGAGCTTCGCGGGGGGCGCGAACGCGTCGTGTGGGATGGAACCGCCGGTTCGGGTGAACCGGTGGCTTCCGGCGTCTATTTCGTTCGGCTCGAGGCCGGGGAGGAGGTCCTGACCTCGAAGGTCGTGCTCATTCGTTAGAGGGGATGAGCGGCCTCGGTCGTTTTGCTGAACGAAAGTCATTGACGCGCCACTTCGCGCCCTGTATCATCTAAATGCGTGGAACTGACGGCCACCGAACGCTCAGGCGCCGAACGGCGCCGCCGACGTCCGGGCCGTCGAGGTATCTGAGCGTGCTGAAACGGCGGCTCACCGCCGCCCCCAAGGAGGACGTACACATGCGACGCTGGCTCTTCATCCTTGTTGCTGCTGCGGTCGTCGTCACCCTCAGCGCAGACTACTCGGACGCGCAGGTCTATGTGGGCGACCAGCACGGCGGGTGGATCTACAAGTTCAGCGGCGGCGACACGGTCGGCGTCGTCGTGAATCCCGAGGCCCGGTTCCTCGGGGTGAAGGACATGGAGCTGGAGGCCGAGGGGAGGCTTCTCCTCGCCCGCGGCGGGAAGGTCGTGAGGTTCGATCCGGACGAGCAGACCATCGATCTGCTCGACGACGCGGGTCCTCTCAAGATCACCACGAGCTGCTACCCCGATGGCGAGACGACCGACACCTACCTCACGCGGTTCATCATCCTGCCGGACGAGGGCGAGCAGTGGCCGTGGTTCCCTCCCGAGCTCCAGTACCTGCCCGACAGCATGGGTCCGGCCGAGACTGCGTACGTCTTCGAGGAGAGCTCGCTCCTCCTCGATGTCCAGGTGTACCCCTACCCGCCGGACGACTGGCACATCCTGGTGCTCTCCGCACACCCGCCCTCCATCGCGGAGCTGCGGAGGACCGGGCCGACCACCTGGGAGCGTCTCGACGACGCGTACTCCGGTGATGGCGGGAACCTGCGCGCCTTCGCGCTTCGGCCGGGCGGCGAGATCCTCGTGGTCGACTACGTCGCCGGCGTGTTCCAGGTCGTCGAGGGTGACCTCGTGCCGTTCGGCGACCTCGAGGGCCCGGGACTCAGGGACATCACGATCGGTTCGGACGGGACGGTCTACGTCGTAGACTCGCACCGCGACGTCGTGCACCGGCTCGACCCGGACGGCAACCGAATCCTCCCCGCGCTCGGTGAGGGCACGCTCTGGACGCCGCGCGTCGCCGTGGCGGCGGGCTTCACGCCCTCGCCTCCGGGCGAGAACGTGCCGACCAATCCGATCGAGAACGTGGAGATTCTCTTCGAGGAGATCGTCGAGGGCGGATACACGACGGCGGTCACGGTACCGAGCACCGAGCGTGTGAGTCCACAGGGGAACTTCCTTCCCGACTACGTCGATCCCCCCGGAGGCAGGGGCGACTTCACCTACATCGACGTCGACACGGAGAGCGTCTACAGCCGCCTCATCCAGATCGACGTCTACCTCGAAGGCACACGCATGTTCTACGCGCACGCCACCGGGGACACGTTCCGCGACGTCACGATCGAGGGATCGATCGAGGACGCCCGGGGCACGATCTCGCGGTTCAGCGAGGTCGTCCTCGTCGAGGACACGCGCGAACTCACCACGGTCATCGCCTACAAGTTCCAGCGTCTCATCAGGTTGCTCGAGAAGCCGCCTCCCGTCGGGACCTCGTTCTGTCCGGACGGCGGCGTGGGGCGCTTCCTGGGCTACACGCTCAGGGCGAAGGCCGTCTACGACGAGGGCATGACCTACGACGCGATGGTCGCCCTGACGGGGCTCAACGCGAGGGTGAGAGCTCTGGCGGGCTGGTGCACGCCGGACACGGCCCCGAACAACCTGGCGGGGGAGATCCTCGCTCGCTCGAAGACACTTCTCTATAGCCTCTCGTACCTGGGCGGGGAATCTCGCGGGCAGGAGGCGACGGTCGAGACCGCCCTCGCGCTCACGGTGACGAGCCCGGCGCAGGGGAGGTCGCTCGTCGAGCTCGCCGGCCCCGCGGACGTCGAGGTCGCCGCCCGCGTCTACAACACGGCGGGCCAGCTCGTGGCGACGCTCTTCGAGGGACGGCTCCCCGGCGGGCGGGAGCGGATCGTGTGGCGCGGAACGGACGACTCGGGTGCGCGCGTCGCATCGGGTGTCTACTTCGTCCGTCTCGAGGCGGAAGGCGAGGTCAGGTCCTCGAAGGTCGTGCTGATCCGCTAGCGCTCGGCCGGATGGCCGCTCGACATACGCCGGCAGGAGACCCGCTCACCGGGCGGGACGATCTCCTGCCGGCGTCGCTTGCTTCCGACCCCGCTTCCCCCCGCCCCTGCGGCGCGGGAACGATGTGGCCGAAGCGCCCGGCTTCTGCTAGCCTAGTGCCCTGATCGCCACCGCCCGGGCGCCGTCGTCGACGCCCTCCCGAGACAGCGAGGTGAACCGGCCGCATGGTTGGCGAGACCATCACACACTACCGCATCCTCGAAGAGATCGGCCGCGGCGGCATGGGGACCGTCTACGCCGCCGAGGACATCAAGCTCGGTCGCAAGGTCGCGCTCAAAGTCCTCCTCGAGCAGATCGCCGCCGACGAGGAGCGCGTCAAGCGCTTCGTGCGGGAGGCCCAGGCGGCGTCCGCCATCAACCACCCGAACATAGCCACGATCTACGAGATCGACGAGGCCGACGGCACGACGTTCATCGCCATGGAGCTCGTCGATGGCGGGACGCTCCGCGACAGGATGCTCGCGGGCCCCATGCCGTTCTCCCAGATCGTTGAGATCGCGACGCAGCTCGCCGGAGCCCTCGGCAACGCGCACGACCTCGGCATCGTCCACCGCGACATCAAGCCGGAGAACATCTGCGTCCGCCCGGACGGCCTGATCAAGATCCTCGACTTCGGGCTCGCGAAGCTGATGCCGGGATCAGCGGGGGCCCAGACGGCCGCGACCGTCACGCTCACGGCCGAGGGGGTCATCATGGGCACGGCGCGCTATATGTCGCCCGAGCAGGCGCGCGGGAAGCCCGTCGACGCCGCGACCGACGTCTTCGCCGTCGGGGCGATCCTCTATGAGATGGCGACCGGGAAGCCGGCCTTCCCCGGCGACAACCACTTCGAGATCCTCTACGCGGTCGTGAACAAGCCGCCCGCGCCGATCCCCGACGAGCTCGGGCTCCCGAAGGAGTTCCGCGACCTCGTCGCTCGCTCGCTCGCGAAGAACGTGACCGACCGTTTTCCGACCTGCGCGGCGCTCGCGCAGGATCTCGGCGCGTTCGCCGGCCGCGCGACGGGCACGCTCCCGACGGGCGTGGTGCCGCCGGGCGGCCCGCCGGGCGGCCAGCCGGGCGCGGGGGTCGGAGGTGCGACCGGCGGCGCTGCCGACGCGACCGTCTGGACGAGCGCGACAGGGATCGTCGAGGGCGCGCCCGCGAAGGAAGAGGGCGAAGAGCCCCTCACGTCGATCGCGGTCCTTCCCTTCAAGAATATGAGCGGGAGCCCCGACGCCGAGTGGATGAGCGCGGGACTCCAGGTGATGCTCTCGAGCGACCTCGCGCGCGTCCCGACCCTGCGCGTGGTTCCGACCGACCGTCTCGCGGCCCTCATGACCGATCTCAAGCTGGGTGCGGACTCGGCGTTCGACGACGTCGCGCTCCGCTCGATGGGCGAGTTTCTGAGCGTTGACACCATCGTGGGCGGGAGCTTCGTCAAGCTCGGTCCGGCCGCGCGCGTCGACGTGTCGATCAGGCGTCCGGCGACCGGGGAGGAGATCGCCGTCAAGGCGGAGGCCAAGGACGAGGCGGAGCTCCTGAACGTCGTGGCCCATCTCGCAGCCGAGATCCACCGCGCCGTCGAGACGGAGAGCGGACGCGACCTCGTCGTTACGATGGTCGGGGAGAGGGGTTCGCAGAACCCCGAGGCCATCCGGGCGTACGTCGACGGGCTCTCGCGGCTCCACGAGGGGAACAACATCGAGGCGATCCCTCTCTTGCAGAAGGCGATCGACCACGACGCCGACTTCGCGCTCGCCTACACCTACCTCGGCGCGGCCCTGGCGAACTCGGGGCGCACCGAGGAAGCGCGCGCAAACCTGCAGAAAGCGCTTGAGCGCAGCCGCGGCCTCTCGCGGTCGGATGCGCTGTTCGTGACGGCACGCGAGGCGATGATGACCGGGGAGGTCCGGCGCGCGATCGTCTACGAGCTCGCGCAGGCGTACGAGCTCGAGGGCGAGTGGGACGACGCGATCAAGAGCCTCGAGCGCGTGCTGCAGTTCGATCCGAAGTTCGTCAGCGCGCTCTTCGCGCTCGGGCGGGTCCACATCAAGCGTGGAAGCTGCCAGGACGCGCTCGAATACCTGTATCGCTCTCTCTCCCTGAACACTCTCCTCGGGAACGAGGAGGGAAGGGCGACCGTCCTGAACGCGATCGGCCTCGCGAACTTCTGGATGGACAAGTACGAGGAGGCGGCGAAATTCTACAACGAGTCGCTCGAGATCAAACGGAAGATCGGGGACAGGAGGGGTGAGAGCGCGACGCTCTCGAACCTGGCGGTCGTCTACCAGGTGCGCGGGGACTACGAGAGATCGGTCGAGACCTATCGGGAGGCGCTCAGGATCAGCGAGGATCTCGGAGACACGCAGGGCACCGCCGAGAACCTCATCAACATCGGCACGGTCTTCGAGGAGCAGGGCGCGCTCGAGGACGCGCTCGGAAGCTACAAGAGGGCGCTCACGATCGAATCGGACCTCGGCGACAAGATGGCGGAGGTCCTGTGCCTGAACGACATCGGGAACATCTACCTGACGCAGGGGAAGCTCGACGACGCGGAGGTCTATTTCGGCCGGGCTCTCGACGCGAGGCGCCAGCTCGGGGAGAAGAAGGGGATCGCGATCACCCTGAACTACCTCGGGAACATCGAGCGCCTCCGCGGCCGGTACGACAGGGCGACGGCGAAGTATCTCGAGGCGCTGAAGATCTCGAGGGAGGTCGCGTGGAGGACCGGGGAGGCCGAGACGCGCGGCTACATGGCCGCGGTCATGTCCGCCCAGGGTCGCTATCCCGCCTCGCTCGAATCCTGGAACGATGCGCTCCGGATGTACGAGGAGCTCGAGGACAAGAACGGCATCGCGATCGCCCTCGCGGGGGTGTCGAAGGTCCAGTGCGCCCTCGGCCGCTGTGAGGACGCGACGCGATCGACCGAGCGCGCTCTGGAGCTCGCCCGCGAGATCGGAAACGAGGAACTCGTCGCCGATGCCCTCCTGGCGATGGGGCGCGTGGAGCTCATGAGGAGGCAGTCCGATCGGGCGATCGAACATCTGACGGAGGCCAGGGAGTTCGGCGAGCGGAGCGGCGGGAGGATCACGCTCCTCATGGTGATGTCGGCGCTCGGGCGCGCGCTCGGCGAGACCGGCCGGTTCGACGAAGCCCGCGACACCCTCGGCGCGACGGCCGACGAGGCGCGGAGCCTGGGACTCGGGACGATCCTGGCGCGGACCGACCTCAGGATGGCCGAGGTGCTCTTCCGGATGGGCGAGATCGAGGAAGCGATGAAGGCGATCACGGAGGCGACCGAGTCCGCCGAGGCGATGGGCGAGAGGGAGGTCGTCCTGAGGTCACGGTGTCTTCTGAGCGAGATCGTCGGTGCGCGCGGGGACGAGTCGGGCTCCCAGGAGCACGCGCTCGCCTGCCTTGAGCTCGCGTCGGCGCTCTCGGGCGAGATGGACGACGCGGGGAGCACGTTCCTGTCTCGTCCCACGATCGCCGGAACCGTCTCGAAGGCCCTCGACGTCCTCTCGGCCGCGGGACGGCAGGAGGAGGTCGAGCGTTTCGAGGCCCTCAGGTCGACGAGCTGCACGGAAGGAGGGGAGGACGCGCCGACGCAGGACGGGCCGGCGCAGGTCGAGCCCGCGTAGATCGAGCCGGCGCAGGCCGAGCACGCGCCGCGCACCCGCACGGCGCACCACCCGTCACAACGAGATCAGCACGACCCCGACCGTCATGAGAAACGCGCCGGCGAGCCGGGCGCGTACGTGTCTCTCTTTGAAGAAGATGTAGCCCAGGATCACGCTCACCACGAGGCCGGCGCGCTTGATCGCGATGACGTAGCTCGCGAGCGTCAGCTGGATCGCGGTGAACTGCGCGAGGATCATCACGACCGAGACGACGCCGAGGAGCAGGAGCCTCGGCCAGAGCCTGGGGGTGACGCCGGGCTCCCGCCGTGTTCTCCTCCAGCCCGCCACGAGGAACGGCGCGTAGAGGATCCCGAACGCGATCCCGAAGAACGTCGTGTAGTAGGCGGCGGAGCTCTCGACGCTCGCGACCTTGTCGTAGACGGCCGTGATGCTCCAGATGAACGCCACGAGGATCATCAGGACGCTGCCCCGCTCCCGCACGATCGCCTTCAGAGGTGCCAGAAACCCGCTCCGCAGCTTCTCGAGATTGATCGCGTAGGCCCCCAGAGCGACCAGGATGATCCCGACGAGCCCCTTGGTGTCGGGAGACTCTCCCAGCACGATCGCGCCCGTGGCGATCATGAAGACCGGCGTGAATGCGAGGAACGGCATCGTCAGCGAGAGGGGGGAGAGGCGCAGCGCCAGCACCGAGAGCGTCCCCGAGACCATGTTGAGGACGATCGAGATCAGCGCGGCCTTGAGGAACCCGCCGCCCACCGCGGGGACGCCCTCATAGAAGAGCAGCGCCGCCGACAGGGGGAGCCCCAGCACCATCATCGCCCACGTCACGACGTAGATGTGCGCGTGCCTGGCGAGCGCCTTCGAGTAGCTCGACGAGAGGGCGAAGGTGAACGCCGTGATGATCGAGAGCGGCAGCCACACGTCGGAGAACCTCCATCGTCCGCAGCCCGGTGGCCTCGCGGACGAACGCAGTCGGCCGGCCGGGGGTCGCCGAGCTGGCGAGACTCACGGCCGGCCTATCCAGCGAATCCTACCGGGTCGTGAAGCCGAAGTCAAAGAGGACGTCGGATCCCGGGGAGGGGCGCTCTCGACGCGGGCGTCCTGCGGTTGTCGAACACTCCCGCGCGTGCTACCCTTCCGTCACCCTCCGGGCGGCGGCGGATCGCAAGGCGCGAGAGGCCGCGGCCACGCGCCACGTCCGGTCGGGACAGGAGGACGCCCTTGGCAGGAGCCCCACGCGACGACACTCGTCTGACCGTCCTTGCCGTCTATCCCTGGCCGGAGTTCTGGTCGATGGGAGAGGGGCGCGGCGCGGCGCCGTTCTTCCTTTCTGTGACGAGCTTCCCGAAACACGGTCACGACATGCACGTTCTCATGCCGGCGGGGACCCACCCTCCGGGCGAGCAGGAGTACCACGGCGTCACGCTCCACCGCATGGCGACGTCGGTCGACTTCAGACCCGAGGTCGGGCGCAGCAAGGTCGTGCAGCACCTCAGGAGGTTCACGTCGTACGTCTACTGGTTCGCGCGGACCATCCCGGCGGGGTTCAACATCGCCTCCCGCATCCAGCCCGACGTCCTGTTCGGCATGAGCGCACTCGGCGCGCCTGTCGCGTACCTGATCGCCCGGAAGCTCAAGGTCCCGAACGTGACGCGCATGTTCGGAACCGAGCTCGGCCTGCTCGCCGGGAGGCGCTTCAAGACCGCGATCCGCTACTGGGAGAGAGCGGCCTTCAAGACACCGGCAAGCTACTTCGTGATGTGCGACGACGGCTCGGGGGGGGACAGGGTCGCGAAGTCGTACGGCGTCGACGCGGACCGGCTCCTCTTCTGGCCGGACGGCGTTGACAAGAGCTGCTACACGGGGGACGTGGACGAGCCGGCGATCCGCGCGAAGCTCGGCGTCCCCGAGGGGAACCGGATCGTGCTCTCCGTCTCGAGGCTCCACCCCGAGAAGCACGTCGACCGCATTCTCCAGGCTGTGCCCAAGGTGGTCTCGACGCGCGGCGACGTGACGTTTCTCGTGGCCGGGACCGGCGAGGAGTGGCAGGGGCTGAACAACCTCGCCGACGAGCTCGGCATACGGGACCACGTCATCTTCACCGGGGCGGTCCCCGTACGGGAGATCCCGGGCATTTGCTGCGTCTCGGACGTGTTCGTGACGCTCTCCGACCGGACGAACGTCCTGAACCCGCTCCACGAGGCGATGACGGCCGGGCTCGCGGTCATCGCCCTCGACACCGGGAACACCGGCGATGTCGTGCGGACCGGCGAGACCGGTGTCCTCATCGGACGGGACGACCTTCCGAGACTCGACGAGATCATCCTCGAACTCCTCGGCGACGAGGAGAGGCTTCGGATCGTCGGAGAGGGAGCGCGGAGGAGCGCCGACGAGCGGCTCTCGTCGATCGAGGAGCGGCAGGCGATGGAGGTCGAGATCGTCGAGCGGGCCGTCCGGGAGCACCGGGAGGCGAGGCGGGGCTAGCGGCCCCACCCGCCGTCGCGGCGCCGGCGCGCGCCGCCGGCCGAGCGGGCCGAGCGAGGAGACCGATGGAAGAGGATCTCGAGGGACGACCGACCGAGAGCGCGGGGAAGACCGTCTTCCGGCAGAGCCTCATGACCTTCGGGACGAGGCTCGCGATCGTTCTCGTGAACGTCCCGACGTCGATCCTGGTCGCGCGCCTCCTCGGCGCGGAGGGGCAGGGGACCTACATCTCGGGCGTCATCCTGCCGAGCCTCTTCGCGTTCGCTGGCATGCTCGGCATCGACTCCGCGCACACCTACCTCCTCTCGAAGAAGCAGTACACGCCGGCACAGATCAACGGCCAGACGCTCCGCCTCACACTCGTCCTCTCCGTTGTCATCGCGGCCGTCTACCTCGTGTTCCTCCGGTTCTACGGGCCGGCGCGCGACCCCGAGCTCGGGCTGATCCTCCGGATGGCGGTCGCGCTCATCCCGGTGCTTCTCGCGAAGTACTTCGCGGTCGCGTTTCTCCTGGGTGTCCAGCGGATCAAGCAGTTCAACCTCGCCAACTTCGTTCAGGCCTCGTCGCTCCTCGCGCTCATGTGCCTCAACCTCTTCGTCTTCCACGGCGGCGCGCGGGGTGCCGTGATCGCGTATCTCGTGAGCGAGGCGACGGTCACCCTGGTCGCATTCCTGGTGGCGCGCCGGGAGGCCGGCCCGGGCAGGCTCTTCGAGATGCCGCCCCCCGGGCTCTTCAAGCGCTCGGCGATCTACGGGCTCCAGGGGCACGTCGGCAACATCCTCGTGCTCTTCACGTACCGCTTCGACATGTTCCTCGTGCTCTCGATCGCCGGCCTCCGGGCTCAGGGGCTCTACTCGATCGCCGTGATCCTCGCCGAGAAACTGTCGCACATCCCCGACTCCGTGCAGGTCGTGCTCTTCCCCAAGCTCTCGGCGCTCCCGGTCGAGGAGGCGAACGCGCTCACGCCGCGCGTCACGAGGAACGCGCTCTTCCTGACGGCGGTCGCGGGACTCGTTCTCTACCTCCTCTCGAGGCCGCTCCTCCTTCTCTTCTACGGCACCGAGTACATCGACGCGATCACCGCCTTCCAGGTGCTCATCCCCGGTGTCGTCTTCCTCGCCGTCGCCAAGATCCTCTCGACCGACTTCTCCGGCCGCGACAGAAGGCTCTACTACACCGTCGGGACGGCCGTGGCGTTCGGCACCAACGTGACCCTCTGTCTTCTCTGGATCCCGCCCCACGGGATCGTCGGCGCCGCTTGGGCGTCGACGATCGCCTACGCCGCACAGGCGGTCATCATGCTCGTCTTCTTCAGGAGGCTCTCCGGAAGGGGAATCGCGGAGACGGTCTTCTTGAGGGGAGAGGACTTCGCGCTCTACGGAGAGCTACTGCGGAAGTGGGTGCGGCGGGGGAAGTAGCGGCGGCGGGCCGTGGTAGCTAAGATCCACGCACCGGCGGATGGACCTACATCTCCGGCGCCGCCTCCGGAATCGGCAGGCGGATGAAGAACGACGTGCCCTTGCCTTCCTCGCTCTCCACCCGTATCGATCCGTGGTGCCGCTCGACGATGCCGTAGGCGGTCGAGAGGCCGAGGCCGGTGCCACGGCCGATCTCCTTGGTGGTGAAGAACGGCTCGAAGATCTTGTCGACGTGCTCCTTGGAGATCCCGGGACCGGTGTCCGAAATCACGATCTCGATGTAGCTGTTGTCGGGCGCGAGGCGCGTCACGGTCGTGATCTTCCCCTTGCCGTCCATCGCCTGCGCGGCGTTCAAGATGATGTTCACGAACACCTCCTCCATCTGCGTGACGTCGATGTCGACGAGGGGGATGCTCGGGGTGTGGTCGTTCTCGATCTCGATGTTGCGGAACATCGCCTGGTGCATGACGAGGGCAATGCCCTCCTTCAGGACGTGGTTGATGTTGGATTCGGTCCGCTCGGGCTTCGTCTGCCGCGCGAAGTCGAGGAGGCCCTTCACGATCTTCTTGCAGCGGTCTGCCTGGTGCCCGATCTTCTCGACGTTCTCGCGGTTCTGCGCGTCCTTGAGATCCTCCCGGAGCATGTGGCTGTACATGACGATTCCGCCCAGGGGGTTGTTGATCTCGTGTGCGATGCCGGCGGCGAGCTGACCGAGGGTCGCGAGCTTCTTGCTCTCAGTCATCTTCCTCGCGTTCTCCTGAAGCTGCGCGTCGCGCTCGGCGATCGATTGGGCCATCGTGTTGAACGTCTGGGCGAGCTCGGTGATCTCGTCGGCAGCGCCCGGCCTCACCTCGACGCGCGCGTCGGTCCGCCCCTGTGCGATCTCCTGTGAGGCGGCCGCGAGATCGCGGACGTTGCGGACGATGCCGCCCGAGAGCACGCTGGCGACGATGAGCGCCAGGATCATCCCGGCCACGCTCACGATCGCGAACGTCCAGACGCTCCGGCTTCGCAAGGCGTCGAACTTCCCCGCGACGACCCCCAGAGAGAGGATGCCCACGACGTTGCCGTCGAGGTCCCGGATCGGCTCGTACGCCGTGATGAACCACTCGTCGACGACGAAGGCCCTGGCAATCCAGTGGCCCCCGGCGCCAACCACCCGATCGTAGACCTCCTGCGAGACCCGTGTCCCGAAAGCGAGGTTCCCGTCCGCGGTCAGGACGTTCGTGGCGATCCGCACGTCGTCCTGGAAGATCGTGGACGCGCCGATGTCCTTCCCCTTCCACGTCTCGCCCTTGTAGGCGGTCTCCTTCACCTGGTCCACGATGTCCCGGCGCTGATTGAGGAGGACGCCTCCGTAGATCGTGCCGACGAGCTCTCCGTCGGCGACGACGGGCGCCGCCGCCTTGAGTAGCATGCCCTCCTCGAGGACGCTCCTGTCCGAGGGACGCGCGTGCGGTGTCTCGAGGACGCGCATCCTCGCCTGTTCGGCGAGTTCCGGCGACTCCGCCTCGAGCTCGTCGAGATCCACGAGAACGGTCCCGGCCACGGGCCGGCGCGTCGAGAGTGTGCGGCTCACGACCTGGTCGGCGGAGACGTCATCGCCTGTCTCGGCGTCCGCGCGGCTCCGCGCAATGACCACGCCGCGCGCGTCGGTCGCCGTCAACAGGTCGAGCTCCCAGGCCTCCCGGCGCTCGGTGAGCAGGGCCAGGAGATCCTGGACGCTACCCGTCCGAAGCGCGCGCGCCACACGCGGCTCGCCGGCGACGAACCGGACATACGTGTCGATCGCCCCGAGGCGGGTCTCGTAGACGAGCTCGGCGGTGTCCAGATCGTGCTCGACGTTTCGCTGAACCTCTCGGACGAGGCTGCCCCCGAAGAGGCGAGTCCCGACGATCGTCGAGACGACGCCCATTACGAGCACCACGACGACGATGCTCGCGGTGAGCTTGGTTCTGAGAGAGAGGACCATTCAGGTGGCTCCGTGGGGTTCCGCCGGCACGGATGGAACGGCGGGCGGCCCGGGGGGAGGCTGCTACCACTCCCCGGTGCGGAGATACTCGTCCATGGCCCGCGCCGCCAGCATCCCGGCCCCCATCGCCAGAATGACGGTCGCGGCGCCGGTGACGATGTCACCACCCGCGAAGATGCCCTTCTTGTTCGTCTTGCCCGTCTCCTCGTTGGCGACGATGTTGCCCCACTTGTTGAGCTCGAGGTCGGGCGTCACCGTCGTGAGGAGCGGATTGGGTCCCTGCCCGATCGCCGGCACCACGACGTCCACGTCGATCGTGTACTCGGTGCCCTCCTTCGGGACGGGACGCCGGCGGCCCGAGGCGTCGGGCTCGCCGAGCTCCATCTCGAGGAGCTCGAGCTGGCTCACCCAACCCTCTTCGTCGCCGAGGATGCGGGTCGGATTGCGGAGGTTGTGGAAGATGACGCCCTCCTCCATGGCGTTCTCGATCTCCTCGTCCCGGGCGGGCATCTCCTTGAGGGAGCGGCGGTAGATGATGTAGACGTTCTTCGCGCCGAGCCTCACGGCGCAGCGGGCCGCGTCCATGGCGACGTTCCCGCCGCCGACCACGGCCACGTTCCGTCCGAGCCGGATCGGCGTGTCGTACTCCGGGAAGAGGTACGCCTTCATGAGGTTCGTCCGGGTCAGGAACTCGTTCGCCGAGTAGACGCCGTTCAGGCTCTCTCCCGGGATCCCGAGGAAGTAGGGGAGGCCAGCGCCGGTCGCAACGAAGATCGCTTCGTACCCGTCCTCCATGAGGCTGTCGAGCGTACCGAGCTGCCCGACGACGTAGCTCGTTCTGAACTCGACGCCGAGTTTCATCACGTAGTCGCACTCGGTCTGAACGATCGCCTTCGGAAGCCGGAACTCGGGGATGCCGTAGATGAGGACGCCGCCCGGTTTGTGGAGCGCCTCGAAGATCGTAACGTCGTGCCCGAGCTTCGCCATCTCGCCGGCAACGGTGAGACCCGCGGGTCCAGCGCCGACGACGCCCACCTTGTGTCCGCTCTTCGGTGGGACGGCGGGCGCCCGAATCGCGCCCTGCTGGATCTCGTAGTCCGCGGCGAAGCGCTCGAGCCTCCCGATCGCGATCGGCTGCTCCTTCTTGGAGAGCACGCACTTGATCTCGCACTGCTCCTCCTGCGGGCAGACCCGTCCGCAGATGCCGGGGAGGCTGTTCTTCTCCTTGATCTTCCTGACGGCGCCCAGGAAGTCGCCGACCTGCATGAGCTTGATGAAGGCGGGGATGTCGATCTCGACCGGGCAGCCTTCGACGCACGGCGCCTTCTTGCACTGGACGCAGCGGAGCGCCTCCTCCTGAGCCATCTCGCGGGTGTAGCCGAGCGCGACCTCATTGAAGTTGTTCGCCCTGGCGCGGTGGTCCTGCTTCGGCATAGGGATGCGCTCTTTCGCCTTCTCGACCTCCTGCCCCTCGGCGGCGAGCATGCACTCGTGGTGCCAGAGCGCCCGGTACTCCTCCCGCTCGTACATCGAGGAGCGGCGCAGGAGCTCGTCGAAGTCGACCTGGTGGGCGTCGAACTCGGGCCCGTCGACGCAGGCGAACTTCGTGGTTCCCCCGACGTCGACCCTGCAGCAGCCGCACATGCCCGTGGCGTCGATCATCACCGAGTTCAGGGAGGCGATCGTCGGGATGCCCTTCCCCGCGGTGGCCTTCGCGACGGCCTGCATCATGACGACGGGACCGATGGTGATGACGCGGTCGATCTTCTCGCCTCGATCGTAGAGCTGCTGGAGCGCGTCGGTCACGAAACCGTGGATCCCGTAGCTGCCGTCGTCGGTAGTCACGAGGAGCTCGTCGGAGAACGCGCCCATCTCCTCCTCGAGGATGAGGAGGTCTTTCGTGCGGGCGCCGATGATCGAGATCAGCTTGTTGCCGCCCTCCTTGAGGGCGCGCGCGATGGGGTAGACCGGCGCGACGCCGATCCCGCCGCCGATTGCGACGACGGTCCCGAAGTCCTCGATCTCGCTCTTGTGCCCCAGGGGACCGACCACGTCCATGATGCGGTCGCCCTTCTTGAGCATGGCGAGCTTCTTGGTGGAGGCGCCGACCGTCTGGAAGATGGTCGTGATGAGCCCCGTCTCGCGATCGAAGTCGGCCACCGTCAGGGGAATCCGCTCGGCGTAGTCGTCACCTCGGAAGACGACGAACTGGCCTGGAGACACGACGTGAGCGATCTCGGGGCAGTAGGTCTTGAAGAGCTTGACGTCGGCGGAGAGATCGCGGACCTCCACGATCTCGTTCAGGACGTAGGTTGTCTTCTTGCTGGACTGCGCGGTTGCTTTGGTGGCCACGTGCGTCTCCCGGGTGTCTGGTTGCGTCGACGCGTCGGCGCGAGCGGACGGCGCCGCCCGCCGGAGCCGGGGGACGCCGCGCGTGGGCAGCGACTGCTAGGACTCCTTCGCCGCCGCCTCCGACTGCTCGATCAGCGTCTTCATCTTCGCCACGAGCACGTCGGGCTCGAGAGGCTTGTCGGCGAAGTCGTCGGTCTTCATCCAGTAGCCGTCGGTCTCCATCGAGAACTTGAAGCCGGTGGCTTCCCCGACGGCCGTCAGCATCAGGATCGGTATCGTGCGGTAGACCGGGTGCGTCTTCAGCTTCTTTGCGAGCGTGAACCCCGAGTCGTGGCGCTCCATCATGAGGTCGAGCACGATCGCGTCCGGCTGCCCGTATTCGACCTTCGTGAACCCCTCCTCGGAGTTGAAGGCCGCCTCCACCTCGAAGCCGGCCGCCTCGAGCGCGGTCGTGTTCATCTTCACGAAGTGGATGTTGTCGTCGATGATCAGGATCTTCTTGTTCTCACCCAACGTCCAAGCCCCCTTCTTGCGTCCAGCACCCGTCACGCGACGAGCTCGTTGATCTTCGTGAGGAGCTCCTCCGGACTGGCGGCCTTGTCGAGGAAGGCGTCGGCGTGCATCAGCTCGCGCTCCTCGTCGCTCCTCGGTCTGAAATCGAGTCCCGTCTCCTCGCCGATGGCGGTCATGAGGATCACGGGAAGCTGCGGGTACTTCTCCTTGATCGCCTTGCTCGCGTTGAAGCCGGAGTCGAAGTGCTCCATCATGACGTCGAGCACGACGACGTCGGGCGTCAACGTCTCGAGCGCCGTCCTGGCCTCCGCCGCGCTGTACGCGGCCGACACCTCGAGCCCCTTGTTTCTCAGGAACAGCGAGTACAGCTTCACGAACTCCATGTCGTCATCCACGATGAGAACGTGCTTCCCGGCCACCTCGTCCTCCTCTAGTGCTCCACGACGCGCTTCAGGATCTCGAGAAGCATCGACTCGTTCTCGACGGGATCGATCGATCTCGTGACGCGTTCGCCGTCCTTGTAGTAGTGGTACTCGATCTTCGTGCCGCACTTCACGTGGCACGTGAAGAGCTGCTTGAACGCCCTCTCCTCGTCCGAGACATCCAGCTCCCCGCCCTCGAAGTACGGGCACATGGTGTACTCGCCGGGGGAGATCATCTTCTGGCACTCGGGACAGAAGACCTGGACGTGCTTGAACCTGCCGCTCTCCGGCATGCTGCTGGACTCCTTGTTGCGGTCATCGGGCCGGCCTGCCCTCCGGCTCCGTCTCGTTCCTGCCTCAGCCCGTGCCGTCGTCGCTCAGGTGGAGGGGAAGGGTGACGCTGAAGACGCTGCCCTCGCCGATCGTCGAGTCCACCTTCACCGATCCGTGGTGTCCCTCCAGGATCTTCTGCACGATCGAGAGCCCCAGACCCGTCCCTGGGATCTCCGCCGTGCGCGAGCTCTTCACGCGGAAGAAGTCCTCGAAGATGAACGGGAGCTCGTCCTCGGGGATCCCGATGCCCGTGTCGCGCACGTCGACGCGGAGGTTGCCGTTGGCGCACTGTCCCTCGATGATCACAGAGCCCTTCGGGCTGTTGTACTTGATCGCGTTCGTCACGAGGTTCCTGAAAACGACCTCGAGCGACTCGGCGTGCGCCTTCACCTCGCACGACCGCGCTATCCGTTCGAGCCTGAGCGACACGCCCCGTTCGTCGGCGAGCGGCTTCATGTCGCTCGCGACCTTCTCGAGAACGGGCCCCACCTCGATCACTTCCATCCCGCCGGCGATGTCCCCGGCGTTGATCCTGGCGAGCTTGAGCCAGTCCGCGATGATCTCGAGGAGTCCCGTCAGCGTGCTGTGCGCGCCTCCGAGCATCTCCCTGGCGGTGTCGTCGATCGACCCCATCTTGCCGCCCACGATGAGGTCGAGGTACTGCTTGACGAGAAGGAGGGGCGACCGCAGCTCGTGCGCCACGATCGTGATGAAGTACTGCTTCATCCGCTCCTTCTCCTCGCGGAGCGCGGCCGTCTCCCTGAGGAGCTTGTGCTGCTCGATCCCGCGATTGACGATGAGGCGGAGCTCGTCCGGCGTGAAGGGCTTGGGGAGGAAGTCGAAGGCGCCCCGCTTCATCGCGTCGACGGCCGATTCGATCGTGGCGTAGCCCGTGATGACCACGCAGACGAGGTGCGGATGGGTGGTGCAGACCTGGTCCAGGACCTCGAGCCCGTCGATTCCGGGCATCATGAGATCGAGCAGGAGCAATTCCGGGTCGATCTGGTGGGCGAGGTGGAGCCCCTCGATCCCGTCGACCGCCGTGTGGCACTCGTAGCCGGACTTCGTGAGCACCTGACGGCAGGAATCCCGGATGGCCTCCTCGTCGTCGACGATCAGAATGGTATGGCGATCGCTCATTCCGCCTCCTCACGAGGGCACGCGGACAGGCCACGAGGGCGGGTCGTATGCGGCGAACCTCAGCTCAATAGCCTACTATAACCCGAGGCGGTGGTTCAACAGGAATTGCCGAGGAAAGGCCCGCTGCGCCGTCGGTTTCGCTTGCGTGGGTGCCGTTGGGAGTGGTATCTTCTCTGTTGGCCGTCGCGCTTTCCGGAACGCCTCGAGCGGCGGCCGGATAGGCGGGCCGCGCACAGCGGGCCGTTTCGAGCGGAAGGGGACGGGCCTCCAGCGAGGGGCTCTTCCCCGTTCTGACGAATGAGCCGCGCCCATTGCGTCGCCTGGGCGACTCGGGCGTTCCGTGAGCATCTATAGAAGAGGGTCTTCTTACGGACCGGGGGGACACGAAGTGGCTAAGCCGAAGGTAGCGATCTACTGGAACGCATCGTGCGGAGGCTGCGAGGAGGCGTGGGTCGACCTCGCTGAGGACATTCTCAAGGTCGTCGAGGCGGTCGACATCGTGCTGTGGCCCGTGGCGATGGACTTCAAGCGGAAGGACGTCGAGGCCATGGAGGACGGCGAGATCGCGGTGGCCTTCCTGAACGGCGCGGTGCGGACCTCGGAGCAGGAGGGCTGGTCGAAGCTGCTCCGGCGGAAGGCGGGGGTCGTGATCGCGTTCGGCTCGTGCGCCCACCTCGGAGGTATCCCGGGCCTCGCGAACTTTTACAGCAAGGACGAGGTGTTCGACGCTGCCTACAACTACCTTCCGACCGTCGAGAACAAGAAGGGGACGACGCCTCAGCTATCGACGAAGATGCCTGAGGGCGCGACCAGGTGATCGACGTCGACTACTACCTGCCTGGGTGCGCGCCGCCTCCCGACCTCATCATGGACGCGGTGACGGCGATCCTCTCGGGCGAGCTGCCGCCGAAGGGCTCGGTGCTCGCGCCGTCGAAGTCGCTCTGCGACGAGTGTGACAGGAACGATTCGAAGCCCGACAAGATCGAGATCAAGGAGCTCAAGCGTCCGCACCTGACGTTCATGGACCCGGAGAAGTGCTTCCTCGCCGAGGGAGTCATCTGCATGGGTCCGGCGACGCGCGCGGGCTGCGGCCAGCGGTGCATCGGCGCGAACATGCCGTGCCGCGGCTGCTTCGGCCCGACCGACGGCGTCAAGGACCACGGCGCCAAGTTCCTGTCGGCGCTCGCGTCCCTCGTTGACATCAACGACCCGGAGGAGATGGAGAAGCTCGTCGACTCGATCCCCGATCCCTCCGGTCTCTCGTATATGTACAGCCTTCCGACGTCACTTCTCACACGGAAGAGGCTCGAGAAGCAGAAGGTCTGAACCTGACAGACAGGAACCCGAGCATCTCGGAGGAGACATGGGCAAGCGAATCACGATAGACCCGATCACCCGTCTGGAGGGCCACGGGAAGATCGAGATCTTCCTGGACGACAAGGGGAACGTCTCGAACGCGTACTTCCA
>JALGWI010000069.1 GCA_025774245.1 bacterium | reverse complement strand
AGATGTAGGCCGGCCTGCCGTCCTTCATATAGAGAGACCACCCGCCGAAACGGCCGCCCTGAGCCAGGATCACGCCGTTCGCGCCGCCCTCCGGAATCACCAGCTCGGCCGTGAGCGTCTTCGAGCGGTTCTTCACGTTGATGAAGGTGTTCTCGAGCATGCCGTTCATCCCGTCGTAGAGCATGAGCGACATCCGGTCTCCCAAGAGATCCGGGCGCCCCGCGATGGCGGGGTTGAGACGCTCGACCGTGCGGTCATCGATCGGCAGGGCGTGGTACTTCTCCGCCTCACTCATGAACAGGGCCTGCAGCTCCTTCAGCTTTTCGGGCTGCTCACCGGCCAGGTTCCTGGTCAGGCTGAAGTCCTCACGGACGTCGTAGAGGTCCCAGACGTCGGACTCGAGCGGCGCCTGTTTGGCCGTCTGCCAGGGAGCCCGGTGCAGCGTTCGAGCGAGCCAACCCTCGTGATAGACGGCCCGGTTGCCGAACATCTCGAAGTACTGGGTGGTGTGTCGCTCTGCGGCTCCCGCGTCGTCGAAGGAGTAGTTCAGACTGACCCCCTCGATCGGCGTCTGTGGAGTTCCATTGACGCTGGTGGGCTCCGGCAAGCCTGCCGCCTCGAGGATGGTGGGGGCGATGTCGATGACGTGCGAGAACTGCGTGCGCAGTCCGCCCTTGTCCGCGATCCCGTTCGGCCAGTGGATGACCATGCCGTTGCGCGTGCCACCAAAGTCCGAGGCCACCTGCTTGGTCCACGAGAAGGGCGCGTCGAAGGCCACCGCCCAACCCGCGGCCATGTGCGGGAAGGTGCTCGGTCCACCCCACTCGTCGATCAGCGGGATGAGATCCTCGACCTTCTCCGTGACCTGGTTGAAGTAGGTCATCTCGTTGTACATGCCGACGAAGCCGCCCTCGGCGCTCGTGCCGTTGTCGCCGGCGATGTAGATGAACAGGGTGTTGTCCAGCTCGCCGATGTCCTCCAACGCCTCGACGAAGCGTCCGACCTCGTGGTCGGTCTGCTCCATGAAGCCCGCAAACACCTCGGCCTGGCGAGCGAAGAGTCGACGGTTGTCAGCCGGCAGCGAATCCCAGTCCACGATGTCCTCCGGCTTCTGGGCCAACTCCGTGCCGGCGGGAATGACCCCAATCTGCAGCTGGCGTTCGGTCGTCTCCTGCCGAACCTGGTCCCAGCCCTTGTCGAACTGCCCCTTGTACTTGTCGGCCCACGCCTTGGGCACGTGGTGTGGCGCGTGGACGGCGCCGGTCGCGTAGTACACGAGGAAAGGCTTGTCCGGCGTCATCGACTGCTGAGCCTTGACCCAGTTGATCGCCTGATCGGTCATGTCCACGGTGAAGTGGTAGCCCTCGGTGTGCGGCGGAGTGACCCGGGTGACGCCGTCGTAGATCAGCGGGAACCACTGATCCGTCTCACCCCCGATGAAGCCGTAGAACTTGTCGAAGCCCTGATGAGTGGGCCAGCGGTCGAAGGGGCCGGAGACACTGGTCTCCCAGGCGGCGGTCTCGTGCCACTTCCCGAACGCACCGGTGCTGTAGCCGTTGAGTCGGAGCATCTCGGCCAGGGGCGCGACGCTGTTCGGTATCTGCCCGGTGTTGCCGGGGAAGGCCGTTGCGGTCTCCATGATCGAGCCCGTGTTGGTCGTGTGATGGTTGCGACCGGTCTTGAGCGCGTTTCGCGTCGGTGAGCTGAGCGCCGTGGTGTGGAAGTTGTTGTAGGAGAGACCCGCGGCGGCGAGCCTGTCGAGGGTCGGCGTCTGGATCGGACCTCCGAAGGTGCTGATCGCGCCGAAGCCGACATCGTCGATCAACACGATCACGACGTTGGGGGCCTTCTCCGGAGCCTTCACCTCGAACCGCGGCGGCGGCTTGACGTTGCGCACGTCGAGTTCGCTGTAGGTGGGCCGTTCCGGTTCCTGGATGGGCAGGACCGTGCGGTCGAGCTTCCCCTGGGCGGAAGCTGCCCCGACCAGGGTGGCCGGAAGCGCCACCGCCGTACAGATCGTCTTGAGGGTCGAGTGCATCATGCTCTCCTCTCGGTTGGTGAAATGCCCGCTCACGAATCGCGCATCAGCAGACGAGCCTGGCCGTCACGCCAGCAGGCTGGTTCGGCCAGAGCGCCGGTACTTTACGCCCCTTCCCACATCGGCGTAAGTTCTCTCACAACGCTACGTCGGCACGGCCGCCTCCTCCGGAGCACCTGTGCGGGATCAGATCGGCGAGCGCGCGTGTTGCCCCGGTTGAGATGCGCCGCGAGGGGCGGGGTTTCTCCCGTGCCGCAGATGACGACAGGAGCCCGACGTGCAGCTCGACGACCGAGGCAGTGACGCGGGAGCGGGACCGTGACCTCCCCCACCCCGCGTCGGCCCATCCGCTGCTACCCGAGAGCTCCCAGCAGCCGCAGGAAGATCTCCCTGACGGAGTACTGCAGGAGTAATAGCGTGGTAAGGGGAGCGAGGGTGACCGCGGCAACCTGCACGAGATTGCGGCGGCTGACCGGCACGACCTGCATCTCACTGACCACCTCGTAGGCGTATCCGTAGTCCGCCAGTGAAGAGGGATCGGCGTCACCCAGCAGACTGCGCTGCTCGGCATCGTTCTTCGCCGCCCACTTGTCGTCGAACGCTCCGAACAGGACGCCACCGAGGAGTCCGTAGTCGACGAGCCCGCGGTGCCTCGCCTGGGACAGTCTCTTGACGAAGGCGAACAGCGGACCGAAGACGAACAGCAGGCTCAGCAACAGGTACACGACGATCGTCGGCCCCAGCGACGACAGCGCGAGGGCGTCCCTGAGCGTCGCACTGGCCAGACCAGCTGCCAGGTTCGCCGATGTCGCGAACACGACGACCAGGAACGACAGCTGCCCCACCCCCAGGATTCCCAGCCCTCCCGCCCGGTCCGGATGGGTCGGCACGATGTGCAGGTTCAGCCGAGAGAACCGCCAGAGAAAACGCCACCAGATGATGACACGCCAGATGCACCGGAAGGCGATGTAATGGGCGAGCGGCAGACTGACGAGCCAATACCACCCACCGGCCGTCGCCATCCCTGTCCCGGAGCCGACATCGGTCGCAAGCCATGTCGACAGACCCTCGGGCTGAGCGAGCCAGGCGGCCGACAGAGCTGTGGCGTATGCGATGATGAGCACCAGGACGTCCGCTCCTATGGAGGCGCTGCGACGGCTGGCGTCACGAGCGGCCTTCTCAAAGCGCGGACGGTCCTCCCCGATGACGATCCCTGCATTCCAGAGATAGCGGACAACATAGGACAGGCGCCGGTTGATCAGGCTCGGCGCCGCGACCAGGACCGGCAGGCTGATGAGAAGGCGCGCGTGAGGAAGGGGGTCGCTCAGAAAGGGGATGTCGACCGTGCTGCCGATCACGGTACCGGCAATGAGGCAGAGAATGAGCAGCGGCACCCAGGTGATCAGGATCGCCCCGACGCACACTCCCACGCTTCCGACCAATCGGTCCGGCAGAATACGGTAGAGAAGACCTCCACCGGCGAGGTTGAACGTCACGTCCTGCAATCGAGCTCACGCCCTTTCTGCGATTCCCAACACAGACACCCGCACGATGCGTGTCGGACCGTTGGCACCGTCCTCTATCGCCACACGTACTGGTAGCTCAGGGTGAACTTCTCGTAGTCGTTGCCGGACTCGGTGACCATCCCTGTGCTGTAGCTGCCCCGGATGGCGTGTTGGCGCTTGAAGGGGAACAGCAGGGTCCCCCCGAATCTCGAGTTCCGCTGCAGATCGGCCTTCAGGACCTGGGCGACGGTGGAGCGGCCTCCGTGGTAGTAGTTCACATCCAGAGATGCCCAGAACCCGGGCCGCAGCAACTTCACGAGGTGGAACTGGCTGGAGAGGATCGGGTCCTGCTCCCGCGTCACGCCCAGGAACTCGTCGTTGTCGGTGAAGAACCAGGCACCCAGCTCGAACTCCAGCATCCATGTCGGGCGGAACGGCCAGATGACTCCGAGGGCCGGCTTCACGGCCCACCGGTTGGCCCCCAGGTTGATGAGCTTGTCCGGCTCGTAGCCCCCCGTCGGCAGCTGAACCAGGAGGCTCGCTCCGAGGACCGTTCGCGGCTTCGCGCGCAGCGCCTGGAATCCGGCCACATCCATGGTCGGTGCGCCCAGGAGATTGACTGCGGAACGGATCTGCACGTCCGCGAGTCCAGAGATCTCGCGGCTGCGCAGGTCCCCCCCTACAAACCCCTCGGTCGTTCCCCGGGCAAACGGAAGACTGAACTGCACGTTCGCCGTCCTGCCGAACAGACTGAATGTGCGAAGATAGGCGAACTGGACGGCGTGGATACTCGATTCCATACCTGTGACCGGCAGCGAGGGGTCGGTCGCCACATCCCCAGTGGAGTACTCATACGCGAGAACGGCCGCATTGGTTCCCTCCGGCGCCGGCCAGTAGGCACGCGGCGTGAGCTCCTGCGCAACGGCGCACGGATGCGCGATCAGGATGCAGACGGAAACCGCCAGGATCGCGGCCAACGCACGAATGCTGCTTCTCTGAGTCTTCGTTCTTCTCCTCCCTGTTGAACCGCCCCGGTCTCTCCAGAGAGCTCGTTGCGTGACTCCCGCCGGCGCGGCGGGATTACGATCGAGGGTCGCTGACTACGAGCGCTCTGATCCCGTTGCTGGGTTCCCAAGGGCTAGAATGAACCCGCGCCGATCTCGATCACGTACCCGATGTTGTCGAAACTCCACGCATCGGCCCCGAGGTACTTCACCCCGACGCGGAGCCCCCAGAAGTCGGTTCCCAGGTGCTTGAGGAACTTGAGCGGCGTGTGCCCGAGATTGGCTCTGAACTTGAGCCCGGTTTCGCTGGCGAAGTAGGTCTTCCGATTCCCCGAGTCGTCCTTGTCCCACTTGGCGCCGGCCGCGAAGTAGCCGTCGACCCATCGCGACGCCGACGTCGTGTACATGCCCTGCCACGTGATGTCCCGTAGCTGATAGTCCGAGAGGATCACCCGCTGGACGAGCCATCCTCCCGTCACCTTCACCTCCAGGTTCTTGACGATGAACATCGGAAACACGAACGACACGCCGTGATCGCCGTCGTAACGGTACGCGACCGAGAGCGACCGCCGCGCGCTGCCGTCGTAGAGCCAGTCCGTGTACGACTTGAACTGGACGTCCTCGTCCACCTCCGGCCAGTCGGGGTCGCCCTTGTCCTCGATGAACGGGTAGAGATGCTCGTCGTATTCGGCCAGCTCGGGCCGCGGGAACTCGCGCAGGTAGTAGACGGCGCCGTCGCTGTCGTACCACTCGTTCCCACGGTGCGCCTTGAGCAGCGGGCTGTCCGCGGGGAGCGGCGGGAAGACGCGGGTGTCGGGCCGGCGCACCTTGGCCATCCAGCTCTGGAAACCGCCCGAGGACAGCATCCCGCTCCGGATCACATCGCGCAGCCCCCACGCGTCGTTGATCCGCTCGTTGACATCGTAGCCCGGTGTGTAGTAGCCGTCGCCGTTCTTGTCGGTGCAGCTCGCGTGCTTGCCCTCCTCCACCAGGATGGTCATCGGAAAGATGGTGTATACATCTGTATTGAGCGTGTTGTCGTACCAGAGCACGCCGTGCGCCTTGCCGTTCACCCGCCACACGGCCATCCCGTGGCGGCAGTTCTCGCAGTCGCGGTCGCCGATCACGATCTTCATCTCGACCGATTCGACATCGTGATCGTGCCCGCCGAATCCCTCCTCGCTGCCATAGTAGAAGAAGAAATCCAGCTCGATGCCGGCCGCGTTGGCCAGGTCGACGACCGCCTTGCCGCGGTCGTCGCCGGCCGGAACGTACGGCGGCGCCTCGTTGTCGTCGCGCGCGTACACCTTGCGCAGGCGGTAGTACACCACCGGCGCGTCCGGCGCGTCCTCGAACGGAAACGCGTGGGGAATGCGGATGTCCTTCCCCGTCCTGTCGTCGAGGAGCGGTTCGTCCGGCGAAAACCAGAGGATGGGTGCGCAGTAGGCTGCGATTCGTTCGACCGTCAGCGTGGAGTCCATTCCGTACCAGACCACGCCCGGGACGCCCTCCAACTCACAGCACGGATCGGCGGTCCTGGCAATCCGCGACGCCTGCGCGTACGCGGTGCCGTCTCTCGAGGGAATGATGGCCTGGACCAGACACAGAACGACGGCCGCAGCGGCAACAAGAACGATGGAACGCATTTCACAGACTCCTCTCTGGCCTGCCCCCGGTAGTCGTACCACGTCCAGAGGTAGGGTGCAGCCGCTGTGGGCGCCGGAGGCCGTGTCCTGCCGCCGGATGCCCATCCCCTCCACGTCGACACAGTTGCCTCAGTACCGACCGAGCAGTCCGGGACAGCCGGAGTTCACTTCCCGATGGCTCAGACTCAGAGCATCATCCACTGCGATGATCGTCGAGCGGCCCACAAGAACGCCGGCGTGTGTGAGGTGCACTCGCTGGCCGCGCGGCGCGATTGTAGCGAACCCCACGGCACAAAGGCAAGGTGGCTCTTCTCGCTGTGTCATAGCAATCAGACTATGTCCCCACTAACTGCAATGAGAAAATGTCCCCTCGAGGGAGGGGGCAGCCATGAAGGGGCGTCGTCGGGCAGAACTCGGCACCCTCTATGAAGATCGATTACGGCCCCTCGTCGTACACGTTCACGCCCCATCCCGCGACCGGCCCCGGCGCGCCAGGCCCATCCGGAGCTCTCTCAACGTTGTACGGGGTGTTGTTCCAGATGGGGCTGCCAGCGGCGTCAAGTGCATCCCAATTGTACGGGCTGACGGTCAGGAGGTAGTTGCCGGGGGCGGGAACGAATACCCCCGTGATCTTCGACTGGAGTCCGCACGTGCCGTCCGGGGCGTCATCATCGTATGTGATGCCGAGGCCAGCCAGATCAAACAGCCAGAGCTGGGAGTCGCCGAGCGGCCCATCGCAGGTCGTCGCCATGAAGACCCCGGGGTCCGGGATATGGACACAGTACATGTCGGCGTCGCCGCCCGTGAGCAGCGTGCCGTCGATCTGGAGGTGCGCTCCGAATCCCAGAGGCAGCTGGGCAGACGCCGCCACATCGTGCGCGTCGTGATCCCCGTCGGAATCCCGACGCTTTCCTCCCGTTGGCGTGCAACGTTACACCAAACACTACTATGTTTGCCAGGTGACAGTCAACAGAGATCCTGCTTCGCTTCGCCCCCCTCCTTGGACCCTACCGGAGCCGGTTCCGGAGAGTCTCCGCCGCGCAGCCGATCATCTGCTCCGAGATCCGAAGGTTCGCCAGGCTCGACCCAAAGATCGTGCAGCAGTACCTCGATCTCCTGCCACTCGACCCTCGCACCGATACGGAAGAACCCGCCGACGGCCACGAACGCCGGACGGCGGGTTCTCCAGATCAACCGGTGTCTCAGGACACCACCAAGACCAGCAAGGAGGTGCCGATAGGGCCTGCAGTCACGTCCGCCACGGGCGTACGATGAGCCTTGCTCCCATCCCTCCCCGCACCCCTCCCGGTGTCATGCGATACTATTTCAGCAGCACCATCGTGCGTGTCTCGGTGACCGCACCCGCCTGGAGGCGGCAGAAGTAGACGCCGGATGCGACGCTCTTCCCGTCGCGATCCTTTCCGTCCCACACCGCCGTGTGCCTGCCGGCTTCGATCTCCGATTCCTCGAGAATCTGCACGAGGCGACCGGAGACGTCGTAGACACGGAGGCTCACCTGCGTGCGCGTTGGGATCTCGAACGCGACGGTCGTCGTCGGGTTGAACGGGTTGGGGTAGTTGGACAGGAGGGCAGTCCTCCGCGGAAGCTCGCCGTCGTCGATCCCGGAGTCGCCGGCCCAGACGCCCCAGATCTCGACATCGTCGATGTTCCAGCCGCAGTACTGCCAGCTCGAGTCGGTCGGACCCATCGTCCACCGTATGTAGACCGTCGGCTGCCCGTCGGCGACCGCCGACAGGTCGTACTCCACCTGCGTCCACCCGGCGTCGTTGACCGTTCCCGGGCTCGCCCAGATCGGAGCCCAGCTACTGAGGTCGGTGCTGACGCGGACGTAGCCGTGGTCGCCACCGTGGACCCCGAGCCAACGCTGGAACTTGAGGGAGGTGAGGGACATGTCGGAGCAGTCGATCGCCGTGGTCGTCAGGTGGCGCTCCGGCAGGTTGTTCTCGTAGTCCCCATACAGATTGTAGCCGTAGACGTTGTCGCCGGTGAACCCGGAGGTCGGGTCTGGACTCCCGTGGCTGCCACCCCCTCCCGTCGGCTGCCCGTGTTCCCAGAGCCCTTCGGTCGTCCAACCGGGGTCGGAGTCCATGTTGAAGCTGTACACGAGCTCCGGCTCGCCGACCTGGAGGTAGGCGTTGAGCTCGGTGTCTCCCCAGTGGTCGGTGACGTTCACAAACTCGAGCAGCGACGTGTAGACGCCCTTCCCGAGGGCATCCGCCTCTTCGTTGAGCGCGACGGTTATCTCCGCGCTCTCGTGCCCGGTAAGCGTGCCGGCCCCGTTCGTGACGGTGAGCCAGGTCGCGCTCGACGTTACCGTGTAGTCGATCGTCTCGGGCCCGAGGTTCCGGACGGTGTAGTCGATGCTCGAGGGAACGAAGGGACCGCCCTCCTCGCCGATCGCGTAGAGCTCTTCCTCCGGTGTGATGTCGATGCCTCTCCCGATGCGGGCCCAGGCCGCCTGGAGGACTTGCTTCCCCGTGGCCTCGCTCTGCACGAACACGACGTAGCCGATGTTGTCGGAGTTCCAGCTGCCGCTCAGCGTGTACGGTCGCTCGAAGGAGAGCGTCTGGCCGGTGAGGGTCAACGTGAAGGGCTCCTCGGGCAGCACGTCGCGAGCGAGGTTGATCTCGTGCTCGGCTCCGACGTCGTCCTCGACGATGACGCACTGAACGACGTTGTTCGTCGTGATGATGTCAGCGGTGACGAGGATGTCGACGTAGAGCGTTCCCGTGGTAGCCGAGGTCATCCGGTACACCGCGTCGATCTCGAGGGGACTCGGCACGGCGAGGTGCGCCATGACGACCGGGATATAGGCGGGGTACATCGAGCCCGACGAGTACCCCCCGAGGACGTCCTCGGTGCCGTCGAACCACGCGTGCGGCGTTCCGGCCGCGCCGTACCAGCCGTCTCGCTGGCTCGCCTCGGGGATCACGTACGGCGGGGTGATGTACCAGCTGATCGGGACGAACTGCTCCGACCCGAGCTGCACGAGGAGGTCTCGCATTCCGCTAACTGCGGAGGGGCAGTACGGTCAGCCGGCCGCCGTGAAGAGCTCGCCCAGGACCGTGCGGTCCGTGGCGAACGCGTTTCCCGCCGCTCCGATCAGCAGAAGCGAGGCGAGGAGGAGAGCAGAGTAACGAAGATGCATCACCGATGCTCCTTTCCGTTCCACACCATTCAGAGTCGCGAGTGCGCTGGGCTTCTGCCGCGCGCACCCTCATCGCACATCGTCGATGTGCCTCAAACGCAACTTTATCACACCTGGCTAGAGAACACAAGGGTGGAGGTATCGGGGAAGGTGCTCGCGTGCGGGCGCGCTAGAACCTCTCCGTGTAGACATGGCAGTAGGGCTGGCGCCCCGTACGCGCGTAGTAGTCCTGGTGATAGCCTTCGGCCTTCCAGAACTCCCCCGCGGGGAGCACCTTCGTCACGACATCGTACCCGTTGTCACTGAGGATGCCGATCAGCGTCTCCGCCGTCTTCTTCTCCTCGTCGTTGTGGTAGAAGACCGCCGACAGGTACTGCTCACCGATGTCGGGGCCCTGGCCGCTCGCCTGCGTCGGGTCGTGGATCTCGAAGAAGAAGCGGGCGAGTTCCTCGTAGGTGACCTTCTCCGGATCGTACTCCACCTCGACCGTCTCGAGGTGACCCGTCATGCCGGAGATCACCTCCTCGTACGTGGGGTTCTCCGTCGATCCGCCCATGTAGCCGGAGGTCGCAGAGAGCACGCCCTCCTGGCCCTCGTAGAGATGCTCCACGCCCCAGAAACACCCTCCGGCAAAGTAGGCACGCGCCGTATCCACTGTCCCCTCCTCCGGCACGAACACGAGGGAGATCGAGTTCACGCAGTGCCTGACGTTCTTGTCCGTCAGCATCTCCCCCTCGAACACGTGCCCCAGGTGCGCACCGCAGTTGGCGCACAGGATCTCGGTCCTCATCCCGTCCGCATCCGTCTCATGCCTCACCGCGCCCTCGATCTCGTCATCGAAGCTCGGCCACCCGCATGACGTCGCGAACTTGTCGCTCGAGCGATAGAGCGCCGCGTCGCAGCGCTTACAGTGATAGGTGCCCTTGTCGAAGTGCTCGTAGTATTCGCCGGTGAAAGGCAGCTCAGTCCCCTTGCAGACAATCACTGCCTGCTCCTCGGGCGTGAGTTCGCGGTACTCATTACTGCTCGTGCCCATCTCCTGTTCCCCCCAGGCGAGCCCGAAGACCAGCGGCACGGCAAACAGGATGATCGTCGCCACTAGCTTGCGCATAGTCCTCTCCATGCCGAGACCACTCCGTCTACTTCCTATTTAGACTCGCATGCGCTCGCTGGGATTCGAGGTTGACATCTTGCCAGGAGGGTGGCGGCTGCGCCGCCTCTTCTGTGATTGCGCGCCCGGAGGGCGCGCGGGGCGGCCGAACCCGACGGGTGCGGAATATCCATGGGGGCGGGAAGTGAGAAGCCCAGCCAGTCGGCTGGGCTTCTCACTTCTGGCGTCCCCTGGTGGACGTTATTCGAACTCTGAGTTTGGCTTCTGATACCGGGAGTATGGGACTCATTGGGACGCTGAGGAGACTGGCGTGGGTCGCATCGTGAAGGCAGGCCAGAGGGGGCCGTCGGTGGAGCGCGTGTGAACCCGAGGGCCTCCTTCCGTGCTAGACGGAAGGCCGATGCTGTGCAGCCCCGCGCCTCGAGACTGAGGCGCGGGCCTAGACAGGACCGCCGAATCGTGCTATCGTCTCTCAGCACCATCTGCGGCGGGCCAGATTCGCCCCGAAGCGCTCACTCGCCGGCAGTGTCCCCGGCTTCTCAGACGACAGTGGGGACGACCAGCGAAACGACGATCCGCCCACCTGTGTCGCGCGCAACATGATCACTCCTGGTCGATCGAGCACGATGAGGCCGTCCCTCGCCGGGCGATTCCGTTCGCGTTTGGGAGAAGCATGCAAAGTCGGAGACCGATTCTCGCCGACCTGGAAGCCCTTTTCCAGGCGATCTCGCGGGCCGTGAGACCCAGCGGGGGCCGCTTCGCGGGAGAGGGCGCGACAAATCCCAAGGGGGACCGCGTCAGGGAGTTCGACCTCGCGGCCGATCGGGCGGCCTGCGTCTATCTTTCTCGTCGTTTCCCCCACCCGGTACTGCTCCTCTCCGAGGAGGGAGAGCCTCGGAGGTTTGGGGATGGAGAGCCCGAATTCGTCATGGTGCTCGATCCGGTCGACGGCTCGGACAACCTCGCCCGTGGAATCGCGCTCGCCGGGACGGCAGTGGCTCTCGTCCCCTCGGGTGGCCCCATCGCCGTCGGGACGGTCCAGTACGCCCTTGTGGGTGATCTGTTCACAGGCGGCAGATGGGTCGCGGAACGCGGGCAGGGGGCGTTCAGAAACGGCGTCCGGATTCGTCCCAGTCCCGTGACGACGCTCGAGGAAGCCACAGTCAGCTGCGAGCTGAACCACTTCGCAATGGAGGCGCGGCTCGCCGGGATGCTCTCGCGGGCGCAGGCGGTTCGCACGCTGGGCTGCGCCACCCGGGCACTCTCCATGGTCGCAGACGGCAGCCTCGACGCCCATCTGGACGTCCGCGGCCGCCTCACCCCAGAGAACTTCCTGGCTCCGTCTCTCATCGTGGGGGAAGCGGGAGGACTGCTCACCGATCCTGAGGGGAAGGCCATCCCTGCGATTCAGTCCCTCACAGAACGCTATTCGATCGTGGCCGCCGCCACACCTGAACTTCATGCCGTCCTGGTCGGTGAGCTGAAATGAACACTGACATTCTGAGAACCGTGAGCGTCTCCCCCCGGCCGGCAGACCGCGCGCCGCCGGCGGTGATCCTCGCTGCAGGCGCGGGGATGCGGCTGCGCGAGGGAAACGGAGGAAGGCCGAAACCCCTCACCGAGCTTCTGGGCCTCTCCCTTCTGGAACGTTCCATCCTCTCATGCCGCGCCGCGGGCGTCGACGAATGCTACGTCGTTGTGGGGTACGCCCAGGAGAGGATCGTCCATCTCATCGGTGAGCTGGAAGCGCGACACGGCATCTCGATCACGGTCGTGCGAAACCCCAACTGGGAGACGGGGAACGGGAGCTCGGCCCTCGCGGCCGTTTCCCACCTGACCGGCCCGTTCCTGCTGCTGATGTGCGACCACGTCTTCGATCCGGCCATCCTCCGACTCCTCATGGCGGCGACCGACGGATCAGACTGTTGCCTCCTGGCGGTTGACCGGCACACCGACAGCGTTCTCGATCTTGCGGACGCCACGAAGGTACGGCTTGATGGTCGGTCCATCACGGCCATCGGCAAGGAACTCGCTCCTTTCGACGGCGTCGATACGGGCCTCTTCCTCTGCTCCCAGGCTCTGCTCGACGCGCTTGAGAAGGCGAGCGGTAGCGACAAACGCTCGCTGACAAGAGCGATCCGGCACCTGATCCAGGAAAGGAAGATCAGAGCCGTCGATGTCGGCCGTCGTTTCTGGGTCGATGTAGACACGCCAGAGAGCCTGAGCCACGCAAGGCGCGTCCTCTTAGCCAACCTCGCCAAGCCGTCTGAGGACGGGTTCGTTGCGCGCTGGCTGAACCGGAGGGTGTCACTTCGGCTCTCCTCCTACCTTGCGTCTACTCGTCTCAGCCCCGGCGCGATCACGCTCGCGAGTTTTCTGATCGCCCTGTCTGGGGCGTTCCTGTTCGCCGTCGGCAGCTACCTCTGGACGCTCCTCGCCGGCCTGCTTGTTCAGTTTGCCTCAATCGTTGACGGCTGCGACGGCGAAATCGCCCGGCTCAAGTTCCAGACCAGCCGCTTCGGTGCGTGGGCCGATACGATGCTCGACCGCTACGCGGACGTGGCAGTGGTGGCGGGGATCTCCCTGGGGCACTGGCAGACGCACCCGACCGCGTTCACGTTGCTCGGCGCCATTCTCGCACTGACCGGCTTCATCCTGGCGAGCTACACGAAGAAGGAGTACGCTCTCCGTTACGGAAGCGAACCGCCCAGTGGGCGATTGGCCAGGCTCAGCAAGAGGGACGTGCGGCTCTTCGTTCTGTTTGCCGGGGCGCTACTCAATCGGCCGTTCGAAGCCATGATCTTGGTCGGAGCCGTTTCTCATCTGGCGGTAGGTATGCACTTCCTGACCGCCAGCCGCAGAGACCGCAGGCTAGGGAAGGCATAGGCTCCGGGATCCCACGGCGGCCCGGCGCGACGCGAGCCTGCGGAACGGTATCTCAGGAGGCGCCCGCGATCTCATGCGGTGGTAAGAGTCGGCAATGCACGCCACGAACGGACGGAGGCCTGCCACTCCCGGCGGGCCTTTTCGTGCTGGCGTCCCCAATGCTGAGAAGTTGGAACC
>JALGWI010000068.1 GCA_025774245.1 bacterium | reverse complement strand
CGCCGTTCTCTCCTCCACCGGCCGGGACAGCACGGTGATCGACTGCGGCGGCAGCGTGGGGGAACCGCATCGCGGCTTCTTCTTCCACAGCGGCGAGGACACGACCTCCGTCGTAAGCGGCATCACGATCACAAACGCCGTCGCGGACAGCGGCGCGGGCGTCTTCTGCACGGGCGGCGTGTCCCCCCGATTCCTGGACTGCGCATTCTCTCAAAACGCGGCGGAGGTAGGCGGCGGACTCGCCTCGGTGGCGTCGTCTCCGATCGTCCGCTTCTGCCTCTTCGACGGGAACGACGCCGACGCCGGCAGCAGGGCGTACGGCGGTGGCGGCATCTACGCCGAGCAGTCCGTTCTCACCCTTCTCGACGTCGACTTCGTCGGCAACCACGCCGTCGACGACGTCGGCTACGGCGGTGCCGTGCACGTGCGCGGAACCGTCCTCGTGGCGACCGGGTGCGCGTTCGACGGGAACTGGGCCGACTACGGCGGCGGGATCTTCACCGCCTACTCGTCGGTCACCGTCACCGGCTGCACGTTCGACGCGAACTCGAGCAGCGGCGCGGGCGGCGTCTGGTGCGACAGCATCTCCGACGGCGTCTTCGAAGACTGTCACTTCACCGGGAACGACGGGTTCTTCGGCGGCGGCGGGATGCACTGCTCGGGGTGGTCCGATGTGTCGGTCACCGGCTGCACGTTCACCGCGAACGAGTCGAGCGGAGCCGGCGGGGGACTCCGGGCCGACGGCGCCTCCCCCATCGTCACGGACTGCGTCTTCACCGGAAACGTCGTCTTCTCCGGCAGCGGAGCGGGCGTGAGCTGCCGCGCCTCCGCCCAGCCCCAGTTCGTCGACTGCGTCTTCGACAGCAACTCGGCGTTCGGGGCGGCGGGAGGGGGCCTGGAATCGGTGAACTCCTCGCCTCTCATCTCTGGCTGCACCTTCACGAGGAACTACGCGAGCGTCTTCGGCGGCGGTTTCTTCTGCGCATCATCAGAACCGATCATGATCGACTCTGAATTCACAGCCAACAGGACCGAAGGGTCCGGCGGCGGCGCTCACCTCAGCAACATGACTCACGCCGAGATGACGCGGTGCACGTTCGACGGGAACACCGCCGCGCTCGGAGCGGGACTCTACTGCACGGCATCCTCGCCGACCATCGAGGAGTGTCTCTTCGTCGACAACGTGGCCGACACCACCGCGGGCGCCCGCGGCGGGGCGATCGCCTGCACGTCGTCCGATCCGGAGATCGTGTCGTGCACCCTCGTTGGGAACGCGGCGCCCGTTGGCGGCGGCATCGACTGCGAGGATTCGTCGCCGACCATCGAGAAGACGATCATCGCCTTCGGCAGCGAGGGAGAGGCCGTCGCCTGCTTCGGCGTCAGCCAGCCCGTGCTCTCGTGCACCGACGTCTACGGGAACGCCGGAGGCGACTGGGTGGGATGCATCGCGTTCCAGGGCGACGGCGACGGGAACCGCAGCGCCGATCCTCTCTTCGTCGATGCTGCGGCCGGCGACTACCGCCTCCTGGCGGACTCGCCATGCATCGAACCCGGGGACTGTGCTCTGATCGGAGCGTTCGGGGCGGTCTACGCCGAGGAACCGGTGATCACTGCCGTCCGCGACGTGGGGAACGACGAAGGCGGCTGGGTCAGGCTCAGCTGGTATCGTTCGGCGCACGACGCGCCCGGCGACACGCTCTTCATCGCGAGCTACGCGCTCTACCGCCGGCCCGACGCAGGCCGCGGCCGCGCGGTCATCGGCGAGTGGGACTTCGTCGAGAGCATCCCGGCCACGGGCGAGCCCGAGTACAACTTCGTCACCGAGACGCTCTGCGACTCGACGGCCTCGGGAGGCGTCTGCTGGTCGGTCTTCGCGGTGAGGGCGCGCACGGGCGCGCCGGTCGTGTACTTCGACTCCGTGCCCGACAGCGGGTACTCGTACGACAACGTCGCTCCGGCGCGGCCGGTGGACCTCTACGTCGGAGGCGGCGAGGGCGGCACATTCGCTCTCAACTGGGAGCCGAACGGGGAGGAAGATCTCGACCGTTACGCGGTCTACCGTGACACCGTCCCCGACTTCGAGCCTCGCCAGCCGCTCGCATTCGTGACGGAGGCGAGCTTCACGGACGATTCACCCTGCGTCGAGTGCTGGTACCGCGTATCGGCTTGGGACGTGGGCGGGAACGAGAGCGAGCCCTCGGACGCGAGCGCGATCAGTACCGGGGTAGGCGAACTCCCCGCGCGCTTCGCCCTCGGTCCGGCCGTGCCGAACCCCTTCCGCGGCCGCACGGCGCTCGCCTTCGAGCTCCCGACCGAATCGCGCGTGACCGCGCGCGTCTTCGAAGCCTCTGGCCGGCTCGTTCGCGTCGTTCTGGATTATGAAGTCAGAGCGGCGGGCCGTCACGCGATCGCGTGGGATGGAAGGAACGACGACGGCCGCCGCGTCGCGTCGGGGATCTACTTCTTCCGCGTCGAGAGCGGGAGCGAGGCTCTCGCCCGCAAGGTACTGCTCCTCAGGTAGGCTCCGCTCGGGGAGGCTCCCGCCCGGGTGCGCCCCCGCTCAGATCGGTTCTCCCCTCAAACAACCTCTCCGCCGACAGGCTCTAGAAGTAGTACTGCAGGGTGGTCGAGAACTGCATCACGGTGGTCCGTCTGTCGTCGTATCCCTGGGGCGTCGTGATACTCGTCACTTCCAACCCGAGACCGAGATCCGAGGCTCCCGTGTAGTACACGCCGCCGCCAAGAGTCGTCAGTGATTCGGTCATGTTGACCCCTTGCTGAAGGAAGGGATCGGACTCGAGCGTGAACAGGAGGCCGATGGGTGTACCACCCAGCTCGTTGAAGTCGACACCAACCGTCAGCCCGGCCGCGATCACGGAATCCGTCTCTTTCACCGATCTCACCCAGGTCTGTGCCCAACCCCCCTCGACGTAGCCCGTCATGCCGAGCCACGGCTTCGGAGCCCACGCCCCGTGCACACCGAACCTCGGGAAGGCCGCCGTCACGGACTCGACAATGGACGTGTCCTCGGTCCAGCCCTCCTCGATGAGCCGCTCCACGAAGTCGATGAGGTTGATCCCATAGGCGCTCCCGCCGTTGACGTCGAAGCTCGTGGAGAGCATCGCCGTGTCACCGCGCCACAGGCGCGCCATCGCGCCGATGCCCCCGCCGAAGCCCCAGTTCACCCCCTGGATCAGAACCGACGAACCCTCGATTCCCCCGCGGCCCAACCCGCTGCCGCCCACGCGGATGGCCAGCCAGTCCTTCAGCGCCAGCTGGTATTCGAACTGCTGAGTCAGGTACAGGACGTTCCCCTCGACCAGCTCGACGTTGGTGCCCCCAATACCGACATCGAGAAGCGGCATTGTGAAGACCGATAGACCGGTTCCGCTTCGCACGTAGCTCGCGACGAACGGCTGGTGCATCTGTCCGGACGGTATGAAGGTGTGGCCCCCCAGGATCCTCCCCGTGTCCTGGGCGAGAACGGGCTGAGGGAATACGGCCGCGGCAACGAGCAGGACGCTCGTGAGCAGGAACAGGGCCTGGGAACGGTGTCTCATGGTCGGCCTCCTCTGGGAAGGGAGGTTACGCCGGCTGGAGTTCCGGCCGCTTCGGTCTGAGGGCATGGGGATTATGATACGCGCACAGACATCGACGCGCAACCGAGGACGTGATCCGCCGACCCCGGCCGCGTCACACCTTGCCTCCGGTCACCGGGGGCTCTATCATCTCGAACCTGGACGTTCGCCCATCGGTCCGCCGGCCTGCCCGCCGATCAGAGGGGCTCACGATATGAGAAGAGACCCGGAGCAGCGCGCCGCTCCGCCCGGCGACTCACGCCGGCCCCGCATCCACCAGCCCACCGGCCACGGCGGACCGCGCCCGACGCGTACCGCCGACATCCTCCGACCGACCTTCGGGCGCTTCCTCTGGAACGCCTACGACCACATCGGTCTGCTCGTACTCGCAAACCTGCTCTGGGTCGCGCTGTGCCTTCCCGTGCTCACGGCCCCTGCCGCGACCGCCGGTCTGTTCTTCCTCGCCCGGAAGATCGCGAACGGTGAAGAGGCCCACCTCCGCGACCTCCTCGCCGGGTTCCGGCGGGACCTCCTCCCCGCCTCCAAGGCCGGCGCGTTCACGCTCATCGCGGGATTCGTCCTCTGGGTGGCCGTGGACTTCTACAGCCACCTCGGCGGCTGGGCCAGGCTCCCCGGGATGCTCCTGGCCGGCGCGCTCATCTGGGCGGGCCTCTTCCTCCTCCTCATGCACGCCCACCTCCACCCCCTCATCGCCGACGGCGAGCGGACCCTCCGGAAGACGCTCCGAAAGGCCGCCCTCCTCACGCTGGACAACGTCGGCTACACGGTCGGCGTCGCCGTCCAGGCCCTGCTCGTCGCCCTGCTCTGCCTCCTCACGGGAGCGGGCCTCATCCTCATCCTCGGAAGCGCCCTGGCTGTCCTCCTCGCGACCGGCCACCGGGAGCTCCTCAAGCGGTACTTCCCCGACTCGCCCGAGGCCCAGGAGCCCGAGGACACCCGCCGCTGGCGGGACGTCCTGAGGCCCTGGGAAGCGCCGAAAGGCCGCTGAGAATCCCATTCTCTTAGTTCCACCTCAATAAATATCATCAGAATCAAGATTCAACTTGATATTATCAAGGTGTGTCTTTATAATCGTCAATGTGATGCTTAAGAATGCTGACACGCGGCCCACAAGGAGGTGAAGATGCTGCACAGCCACCCAGGAAGCTGCCCGATCTGCGGGGGCGAGATGGTCATCCGGGAGCTCGAATGCCCCACCTGCGCCATCACGATCCAGGGACGCTTCGAGACCTGCCCGTTCTGCGTCCTCTCGAAGGAGCAGGTCGAGCTGATCAAGATCTTCCTCAAGTCCCGGGGGAACCTGAAGGAGGTCGAGCGGGAGCTTGGGATCTCCTACCCCACCGTCCGGGCAAGGCTCGATGACGTCGTGCGGACGCTGGGCTTCACGCCAGTGCCCGAAGTGACCGACGAGATCAAGGAGGAGCTTCTCGCGAAGCTCGAAGCGGGAGAAATCGATGCCGACGAGTTCGTACGGAGACTGGACGAGGCGGCCGCTTAGTAGCGCCGTCTGCCCGACGCAGGACCTCTGGCCGGAGGAGCCGTACCGCAACGGCCGCGCGGTCGGCGCACGTTCCCGAGGGGAACGGGCCAAGCGCCGCGCTGCCCCGCGTCTCGCGCAGCCCCCTCGCCCGCCGGCTCCCCCGAGACCACCGAGACCCGCGGCCGCACCGGTGCCGCCCGCGCCCCCTGCCCCCGAGCCGTACGGCCCGGGGCACAACGCCCAGACAGCAAGGAGGGAGTTCATGGACGAGGAGAAGCTCCGCATATTGAAGATGGTCGAGGACGGGAAGATATCAGCGACCGACGCGGTCAGTCTCATCGAGGCCCTCGAGCGCTCCGAGAAGCGCCCCACCACGCGCGACCTCAAGAAGAAGTGGCTCCACATCAGGGTCGACAAGGACGGGGACCGCAACGTCGACGTCAAGATCCCGCTCGCCCTCCTGAAGTTCGGCTTCAAATTCGCGCCGGGCCTGACCGCCGGCGGCGGCCGCCACGAGCACCATCGCGCGCGCGCCGAGCGCGCCCGCGAGAGGGCGGAGAGGCAGCGGGAGAGGGCGGAGAAGCTCAGGGCGAAGCTCGAGGCGAAGGCCGAGAAGCTCAAGCACAAGATGGAGGAGAAGTTCGGACCCGACTTCGACGCGGATCTCGACCTCGATCTTGGGAGCACCATCGAGGAGGCGATGGAAGAGGCGTTCGAAGGAGTCGCCGAGGGCATGGCGAACGGGGCCAACGGGGTGATCAGCGGAATCGGCGGGATCGGCAACATCCCCGAACTGGGCGGTCTCGATCTCGACAGGGTCCTCGAGATGGCGGCTCAGGAGGGGTTCGACGGCAATGATCACGCTGGAGTAGCGCGGCCGGAACGGGCGAGGCCGGAGCGAACACAGATCCAGCGACGCGCCCCCTGCGCGTGAAGAGGCCCGGGAGGAGATTCCTCCCGGGCCTCGTGCGTGATCGGGATGAACCGGGTCGCCGGCGACGAGCACTGGGCTACCAGCGCCCGTGGCGAGTCTCCCGGACGAGTCGGTGCGGCAGAGGGCGACGCCACGGAGCGGTGGCCTCCCACCGGGAGGCCGGGCCTCTGCGCAGTCATATCATCTGCCCTTCCAACCAGATGTCGTCGAGATTGATGCCGGCCCCGCCTGCGGCGCCCGGACCGCAGCCGTTATCGGTCGTGTAGAACGTGATCTGGAACACGAAGTCGCGGCCGTCTCCGAAGAACGGAGACAGGTCGTCGCCCGCGAAGCCGGAGGAGCCCCAGCCGTCGCAGCCGGCGAAGTCGCCCCACCACACATGGGTCTGGTGGAACGTCGTGCCGCCGTCAAGACTCACGTGCTCAGCCCAGTAGTCGTTATCGACCGTCGGAACCTCGGCGTGAACCAGGTGGCGGAGCGTGCACGTCCATGCGCCGCTGATATCGATCACCGGCGAGTACAGCGCGTTCGCCAGATTCGGCGGGATCAGGCTCGTGTCGGCGTCGTCCCCGCACCACCAGCTGTAGGGGGCGCTGTAGGACGAGCAGAGATCGTCGACGAGGTGCCAGTAGTCCCCGGCCGGCTCCGGCACCGCCGGGACGCACGCAGGCTCTCCCTCGCAGTCCTCGTAGAAGAGCACGGTGCCGGTCAGGAAGTCGTAGACCTGGATGTTGTCGGCGTGGAACGCGCCGCCGTCCGAGTCGTAGAGGCCGTCCTCATCGGACCATGCGCCATCGGAGAGGAACCTGAACCGGAGCCGCAGTTCGTCACCCCAGAGGCAGTCCGAGAGATCGTAGCCGTACGGGCCGTGGTCCTGCCATCCCCCGCTCGACCCGTGGTAGCCCGCATTCAGGGAGCGCCACACGCCCAGGCTGTCGACCTGAACGTAGGTGTAGTCGTATCCAGCTTCCGAGTCGTAGCGGTACGCGAACGTCAGGATCGGCTGGACCGTCCGCCCTTCACGGGACGGCTTCTCCTGCGGAACACCGTCGCGGTACATCCCCTTGATCTCGCCCCACGACACATCTCGAACGGCCACGGAACCGATGCTGATCGGCGGGAGTTCGAGGCGCTGGTCCCACGCGTTGCCGTAGCCATCGCCGCCCGTGAAGGCTGGGTTGAGCTCGCCACACCACCACGAGTGGTCCTCGTCGATCTCGGGATCGTCGAGGGCGTAGTAGGTGTCGATGTGGAACGTCGGCTCGACGCCGACGGTCAGATCCTCGTGGGTCCACCCGGGGGCGCCGCTGTCCATATCGTCCCAATAGAAGAGGACGTTCGAGCGCGGGCCGGCGAGAAGCGGAGGTGCCGCGACAATCAGGGCGGTTACCGCGAGGCCGATGAAACAGCTCGAGAGTGGAGCTCTCATGCTGCCCTCCTTCCATCAGGGTGGAGGGGCACGGTGGTTCGGGGCCTGCGTCCTGGCGGCGAAGGCCCCATACTTGGTGGCAACGCAAGGATATCACATCCGACCCGAAGTCGCCATGGTGAAGTCATGCGGGGCGGGGTCGCGTCTCGCGGGTCCGCGACCCTCGCTGCCGCCAGACGAAAGACGGCGCCGATTCGCGGCGCCGCCGTGAGAGGTCAGATCCGTGGCCGCCCGCACGGGGCGATCTAGGAGCCTCAGGTCGGGGTGGGCTTGCAGGTGTTGCAGGAGCAGGACGTGCCGCTCGCGGCGAAGACGGACATCAGGCGCTCGGAGTTCTTGGCGCCACAGGCCGGACACTCCTGGGGCTTGTCGCGGTCCTCGTAGGATTCGAGCTCCTCGAACTCCTCACCGCACTTCCCGCAGCGGTACTCGAAGAGGGGCATAAGACCTCCGGCAGCCGGGAATCCTGGGTTGTCCTCTGTCGCCCGCTCGTCCGGGCGCTGTCCCACATGACCAACTATTGGATGCCCGACGGGCGATCCTGGTTCAACCTATCGGACCCTCCTGAAGAGCCCGCGGCGGTGCACGGTCGCGTCGGCGCCCTCGAACACCAGGCGCTCCCACCCTTCGGCGAAGAGCCCGAGGATCTCCTTATTCGTATAAGGCCGGAAGAGCATCCCCTCGCGACGGCCCCCGGTGTAGCGGTGGGTGCCGTCCGGGAGAACCTCCGCAACCGATTCCGGATCCTTGCTCTTGTCCTCGTCGATCGACACGAGGAGGAGCGCGCCGGCGCGCGCGATCCGTGCGAACTCCAGTGTCAGGCTCGTCGCGTCGGCCAGGGTCACGTGGTCGAGCACGCTCCACGCGAGGAACCCGTCCACGCTCTCGTCTCCCATGGCGATCGAGTCGCCGTCGCACCCGACGGCTTCGATCGCAAGCCCCTCCCCCCGAGCCCGCTCGGCCGTGAAACGAGACCCGGCCTCGGCGACGTCGCACGCCGAGACGCGGAAGCCGCGGCGTGCCAGCGGGAGCGCATTCCTACCGAGCCCGCACCCGAAGTCGAGAACGCGCGCGCCGTCGGGGAGCCGCTCGACGAAGGCGTCCACCAGGGGATGCTCGTCATCGAAGATCGACTCCTGCCAGCTCTCCGGGACGCCGTTCTCGATCGCGTCGTCGATGATGCGTTCCCAGAACTCGCCGGAGTAGATCCGCTGTGCCGCCACGCTGCCTCTCCCCCTCGAGCTACGGTCCCGCCTGCCCGGGCTTCCGTGCGATGACGAAACCGCCGGGGCCGAATCCCGCGCGCCGGATGGCGGCGATCCCGAAGAGTTCGCTGATGCTCTCGAACGACCGGGCGAACCCGTCGAGCTTGCCCGACTCCTCAGCCGAGTCGAAGAAGCTCCGCAGCTCCGGAATCCGGTAGTCGAGGTGCCGGGCGTCGACGAAGCCCACGTCTCCGAGGATTGCATCGAGCGTATCGCTTGTCAAGTGCCCCAGGTCGAAGTACTTCGCTTCCCGCGTGAGAGGGGCGAGTCGTTCGAAGAACCCGATGTCGAACCACTCCGGCCGCATCGGGGCCTCATGGCCGTGCTCGAGGTTCTCGAGCTTCTGTCGGTCCTGGCTCAGGCTCTCGACGATGCGCGAGAGCTCCGCATCCCCACCAAGTGCCGGGCCGTCGAGGAAGAGCGCGTACCACGTCTCGCGCGGCGGGGACTTGGCGCGCACCTGGTAGAAGAGCACCGGCTCCTCCCCCGCCGTGTCGATCCAGAGTCCCTCGTCGCCGTCGCTCTCCGGGAAGTAGGTCGCGTAGTCCTCGAAGACCATCGCGAGCGCGCCGCCGGGCTCGAGCACGCGGAACACCTCGCGGAGGGCCTTCTCGGGGTCGTCGGTCTGCTCGATCGAGGACGCCGCGGTCACGCCGCCGAAGCTCGCGTCCTCGAAGGTCATGGCATCGACGTCCATCTCGAGGAACTCGACGTTCGTGATGCCGAGGCGCTCGGCGTTCTCCTTCTGGACGCGCACGCGGCGAGGCGATGGATCGATGCCCACGACGGAATCGAATCGGTCGGCGATGCGGAGCGATGGCCAGCCGTCCCCGGGGCCGACGTCGAGCACCGTCCGCGCCCCGCGAACCGCGTGGGCGAAGGCGGCGCAGATGGCGACGTCGTGCCAGTGCGAGCGCTTCCGGTAGTCGAGCGGCTCGTAGATGACGGCGAGCTGCTCACCGGACTGTGACTCCATCCGCTCGTAGATGATCTCGGCCGTCGTCGAGCGCGAGGGCTTGAGTTCGGAGAGAATCCACTGCTCTATGTCGTGTCGTGCGGAGCGGGGGATCATGCGAGAACTCCGAGAGCACTGCGACCGCGGCCGAGGGAACTACGAGACCCACCTCATGATACCACCGAACCCCGTCCGGCTCGCCACACCTCTTGCTGAAGCCGCCGGGTGTCTGCGAGCGAGCAGTCGGGACAGTCGCCACGGCGTTGGGCGGATCCGGGACCACGCGTTCTTGCTGCCCTCGGGCCTTCCTTGAACATGCCCCGCCCTTCTGGTATCATCGAGTCGGTCCTGAGTAGCAGTCAGTGACTCCCTTCGGGCGTCAGCCCCAGGTCACCGCGATAGACGACCACGCGCACTCCACGGAAAGCCCGCTCTTCGACGCCCAGTCCGTCACCAGATCGCTGATGTGAGCACCTGGACGAGACCCGGGTCCGCCGCGAGGCGCGCACGACGCCTCGGGCGAACAGAGAGGCAACGGCCGGCGAGGCAGCACGAGCCGAGCACCGGTGTGACCTGAGAGGAGGTTGCCTATGGGGCATCGATACCCGGTCGGCGTCGCGCCGACCAACCTCGACGCGACACGGCAGCAACGACACCGACCGGACCGACTGAGGCGCGACAAGGCATGGACAGAGCACGTTCGACAGGAGGTGTTCGATGAAGCTCGCACTGATCGCAAGCGTCGCGGCCGCGATCCTCCTTCTTCCCCTCTCCTCCGCGCCCGCGCGCACGTGGCACGTCCCGGACGAGGCACCAACGATCCAGGCAGGGATCGACTCGGCAGCCGTTGGAGACACCGTGCTCGTCGCTTGCGGAACCTACTACGAGCACGATATCAGCTGGACGAAATCGGGAATCAGTCTGTTCAGCCAGACGAGGCATCCGGACTGCGTCACCGTCGACGCCCAGTCGCTCGGCAGGGTCTTCTACTGCAACACCGGCATGTCGAGCACTGCGCGGATCGAGGGGTTCACGATCACCGGAGGTGCGGTCCCGGGATCGGACGGAGGCGGCATGTACTGGTTCCAGTCGGATCCCTGGAGCTGGGTCACCAGCTGCGTGTTCGCGGGCAATGACGCCCACCGGGGTGGCGGCGTAGCCGTTCAAACCTGCTCCCCCAAGTTCACCAACTGCGTGTTCGCCGACAACACTGCAGACTACGGGGGCGCTACGTACGTCAACTCCGGCTCGCCGCCCATTGAGTTCTGCACGTTCTCCCGGAACTCGTCCAGGTCGGATGGCGGCGGGATCTACCTCGACTCCGTCTCGAACTCCTCCATCCACAACTGCACGTTCTTCGCGAACTCAGCCGGGCCCGGCGAGGGAGGAGGATTGCGCGTCGCTGGATGCTGGTACCCTGACCTCGACCGCGTGATCATCGCCTTCAGCACACAGGGCAAGGCCGTCTCGTGGGACGGATCCGGCACGCTCCAGATCGACCACAGCTGCGTCTTCGGCAACGCGGGCGGCGACAGCCTGCCGGGCTACCACCACGACAACCTCTTCGAGGACCCCCTCTTCTGCGATGCCTGGGACGGGGACTTCACGCTCCACTACAACTCGCCGTGCGTCCCCTACAACAACGAGTGGGAGATGCTCATCGGCGCCCACACCGTCGGCTGCGGCTTCACGCCGGCCGCTGACGTAACGTGGGGGAAGATCAAGGCCATGTATCGGTGAGTCGACGTCCGCACGCGGTGCACAAGGGAGGCCCGGCTACTCGTCGGGCCTCCTCACGTGGTGCGGCGAGGGCTCACTTAAGGAGGACGAGCTTCCGCGTCCCGCAGAAACCCTGCTCGGTCTCCATCTTCAGGAAGTAGACGCCGCTCCCTGCGCGCTTGCCTGAGTCGGTAGTGCCCTCCCACACCACCGCGTATTCACCGGCCTCGACCGGTTCGTCGACGAGCGTCCTCACGACGCGCCCGGCGAGATCGTAGACGCGGAGTGTAACGCGGCAGGAAGCGGCGACGCTGTATTCGATCATCGTCGTGGGATTGAACGGGTTCGGGTAGGCGCGGGCGAGCCTGTTCATGTGTGCCTGGGTATCGGACACCCCCGTGCCCGGCCCGCCCGGCGCCTTCCCGAAGTACCCCATGATGTTCGCGAGGAGATCGACGCGGTCGTCAACCGCGTTCCGGTAGTGGCCGTTCACGCCGTTCAGCCCCTCGTTCATGAGGGCGATGTCGAACGGCAGGTAGACGATTCGGTATCCGAGGACGCTGTCGGTCTTCGCCACGCCGGCCGCGCGCGTCTCGCCGAGACCGTTGACGTACTCGAGCGCTCGCTCGGAGACGCCGGGGATCGCGTCGACCTCGTCGACGAGCTGCATCTCCGGACACGCCGTCCGGAGCCAGCACTCGCCGTCGTCGTAGGTCATGAACCCGAGTCCTGCATCGCGCACGCGGATCGTCGTGTCGGGGTCGTCGACGTAGAACGGACCGGGATGACGGTCCACGTAGACGGCCCCGAGCCAGTCTGCGAAGAAACCCGTCACGTCGTACCCCTGCTCCACGAGGTCGTAGCCGATCTCGTTCCCACAGAGAAGGAGGCTCCGCGGTTCCGTGTGTGACGAGTCGGCGAGCCACTGGATCAGATTGCCCTGGTCGTCCTCGTGGAGCGTGTTCCTGATTGCGTTTCCGAGGATCCAGATGTGCGTGTCGTAGTAGGCGTACGCCTCCGGCTCATACGGACCGAAGATCGGATAGGGATCCTGCGCGAAGGTGTCCGGTGCGTCGTACACGTCGTACTCGTAGCCGAGGATGTCGAGGGCCTCCATGATGTACTCGTCGCTCGCGAAGGTGTACCGCCTATCACTGCCTGGAACGCCGAGCCGGCGCTTGTCGACGATCAGGATTCCCGGATCCTCGAGCCCGCCGTGAATCGGGAGGATCGAGAACTCGAGCAACTCGTCGGGAGCCCCGGCCGGGAGCGTCGAGACGTTCCCCAGCCCGTCTGTCGCCTCGAAGTAGTAGTGGATCTCGCTGGCGGGATGGACTACCTCGGTCGGTACCCAGGCGCGCCAGATGTCGCCAGAAGGCGTCATCGCGCGCGAGTGCCAGGTCTGCCCATCATCGTCGCTCGCAACGGTGCGCGCCGATGCGATGCCGTCCAGGTCCTCGATTGCCACAAACCCGTAGTGGTCCCCGGACCCGTCGCCGAACACGTCCTCTAGGCGGCTCGGGTCCTCGTCGGGCGCCATCGGTTCTCGGTTCGTGAGGCCGAAGCTCACGGCCGTCCAGTCCTTGCCCTCACTGAGACTCCACTCACCCTCGAGCGTCGCCCACCCCGGCCGGTCGTACCGCCTGCTCAGACCCGGCCAGTAGTACCAGCCTCCCGATCCGAAGTGCGCCTCCTCGGAGAGTCCGGCGCTCGTGTCGCTCTGCGCGGCGCTCCACCGCAGTACGTCATCAGAGCCGACCGGCAGGTCGTACCACACGTTCCACCGCGCCACTATGCGTTCCGCATCGCCCACGTAGAGCGGCGGCGAGATGAGAAGGGAGTTCTGCTCGTCGGCCATGCGGCCCGTCATCGGATCGACCGCCGCCATCGTCCAGCTGAAGTCGTCTCCGCACTCGGGCCCGCGGTGCGTCTCCGGGGCGTACGTTCGCTCGAACGCGACGCCCGTCTGGTCGGACGCCGCGAGATCGTGGTGGATCCACCCGTTGTCGCCCGGCGACTCGCAGTCGTCGTACCAGACCACGTCGTCGTTCACCCAGAGCGTGAAGTTGTCGAGCTGCCACGCGCCGTCCTGCACCGAGTGACACGGCGGGCCGTTGTCGTACTCGTCCTGCGCCGAATACGCCCCGTCGGACTCGAAACGGAAGCGGACCAGCATGTTGCTCCCGGCGAAGTCCGGCGGAAGCTCGCGCATGACGTGGCCGTGCACCGGGCTGTCCCAATCCCTAGACATGCCGGGCTTCCCCGCGAACCCGTTGTTCGCGAAGACCCCGAGCGTGATCCACGAGGCGCCGTAGTCCCGAGAGAAGTCGACGTAACCGTAGTCGTAGCCGTTCTCCATTGCGTACCGCTGGTCCCACTCGAAGTAGACCGTGTCGCCGGGTTCGCTCCAGTCCGAGAGGGGGAACTCGCGGTAGAGGTGCTGGATCCAATTGTTCCCGTAGCCCCTCGGCTGGATCCACCAGGGGTTGTACGTGCCGCACCACCAGGTGCTGTCGCCCAGGTACGCGAAGCCGTTGATGCGGATCGTGTCCTTGTGCCAGTAGTTCTCCTGGCCTGGAAACCAGCTCATGTCGTGCGATTGCCAGCCGACGTTGTCTCCCGTGAGGTCCTCGAAGTCGGCGTCGAGGATCCAGAGCGTCTCCGGAGGGTCCTCCCTCCACCCCGAGGCGGCAGCAGGATCCCCCACGGTGACTGCGGGCACCTCGCCCATGCGCTCGGCCAGCCTCGCGTCGGCGGCGGACGCGCCGACGAGGGTGAATGCCGCGAGAAGACAGAGACAGCAGCCGACTCGTCTCACCCTACACGTCGATCCCTGTGCCGTTCTCATTCCGTGCTCCCCCCTGCTCCGTCTCTCGGGTGGCGCCTCCGGAGCGCGGGCAGAACGCCCGCGCCCCGGGTCAGCCGCGGCGCCGCTCGCACAACCAGCTCCTACCGCAAGAGAACTACCTTCTTCGCCGACGAGAAGCCACCCGTCTCCATCCGGACGAAGTAGATACCGCTCGCGGCGCGTTCGCCGGTGCTCGTCCTCCCATCCCAGACGGCCTCGTGCCGCCCGGGCTCGACCACAGCATCGACGAGCGTCGCCACGACACGCCCCGCCGGGTCGTAGACGCGGAGCGTCGCGCGGCCGGGTGACGAGACGACGTACTCGATCGTCGTGCTGGGTCTGAAGGGATTCGGGTAGGCGCGAGCGAGCCTGTTGTCGGATGTGAACTGCTCATCCACCCCCGTGCCCGGCCCGCCCGACGCCTTCCCGAAGTACTCCATGATGTTCCCCAGGAGATCCACACGGTCGTGGATGCCCGTCGTGTAGTCGCCGCTCGGGAGCCTCTCGTCCATCACGCTCTCGAGCCCGAACCCGAGGTTCACTGTCTGGTAGGTCATGAGCGGCGTCGAGTACGCGACGCCGGCGGGCTCGAGCCCCGCGCCGCCGGCGTAGTTCGCGACGATCTCCGATCCGGCCACCCACGTCGGCTGAAGGACGTCGAACGTATTCCTGCTGGAGAGATCGCCGCGGTGGAGTCCGCACTCACGGTCGCCGTGGGTCATGAAATCGAACTCGCCCGTGGCGTCCGCGAGATCGACCTGGACGTTCGACACGCTGCCCGAGACGAACTCGGTCGCGAGGAAATCGAGGAAGATGCTGCTGATCCACTCGCTCATGTTGTTGCCCGACATGAGGAAGTTGCGGTCGATCCCGCCCATTCCCTCGTTCAGCCAAGTCAGGAGATGGGTCTGATCCTGGAGGGTGATGACGGGGCCCTGCGCGTTCGAGGCGAACCAGATCTGCGTGTCGTAGTACTTCATGCCCGAGGTGTCCGGACCGTTCCCGAGGTCGGTGGCCGAACCCGGCACCGGGACGTCGTACACGTCGTACACGTGTCCGAGAATGTCGAGCGCCTCGCGGTAGTAGTACTCGCTCGTGAGCGCGTAGTCCCAGTCGGCGCCGGGCACGCGCCCGCCGTGCTTGTCGACCAGCAGGATCGCGGGATCCCCGGTGCTCCCCGCGATCGGCAGGACCGAGTACTCGTAGTACGCGTCGGGCGCATTCGCCGGGAGCGTGCTCATGTCACCCGTGAGGTCGGTCGCGTGGAAGTAGTAGAGGATCTCCGTCGCCGGTCCCAGGTGGCCAACCGGCGGAAGCGCGAGCCAGTCGTCGCCCCCGGGCGCGACCGGCACGAGCGCGTAGGCGCTCCACGTCATCCCGCCATCGTCCGAGACGAGAAGGTCGGCGGTCGCGATGCCGTCGTCGTCGCTGATCGTGACGCGCGCGGTGTCCTCGAGGGCAGCTTCGAGGTTGAATGTATCGTCGAACCTGTCCCAAGGGCTGTACGACCAGACGGTCGCGGTCGTCGGCACGGGCACGCCGAGGCGCTGGCGGTCGAGCATGAACCCCGTGCTGTGACAGCCGGGCTCGTCGGCCGTGTCGGCGCTCTGCCACCACCAGAGGCCGAGCCAGTCGCTGCCCGCGTACGCCGTCCAGTCGTCGGTCACCTGGAGATAGAACGGACCGCCCGAGTACCAGCCCCAAGTGGGCCATCCGAACCCCCCAGGGAGAGAGCAGTACACCTCTTCCGGCGAGTCGCCGACCGTGAGCCACAACGATATGACCGCGTTCGAGCACGGCGGAAGGTCCTGCCAGCCGGTCCACTCGGCAACGAGCGCCGTGGCGCCCGCGATGTCGATCGGGGGGCTGTTCAGGATCGTCGACTCGTGATCGACCGTCGTGCCCGCGAGCGAGTCGTACGCCGACATCATCCAGCCGGGGCGAGCGCCGCGCTCGTACGGCGGATCCTCGAACGTCCGCCGCCACGTGACGCCGGTCTGTCCCGTCGTCGGCACGTCCTCGTGCACCCACCCGTTGTCGCCGGGCGACTCGCAGTCGTCGATCCACACGACCGCGTCCCAGACGTGCCAGGTGAGATTGTCGAGCTGCCAGGCGCCGTCCTGGACCGAGTTGTTCGGCGGGCCGTTGTTGAACTCGTCCTGCGATGAGTATGCCTCGTCGGACTCGAACCTGAAGCGCAGCCTCACGTCCGTCCCGGCGTAGGCGCTCATGTCGAGCAGCTGGTGTCCGTACGACGAGTCCCAGTCCTGCGAGCGTCCGGGCTTGCCGAAGAAGCCGGGATTCGAGACGGTAGTGTGGGTGGTCCATGTCGCGCCGCCGTCGGTCGAAGCATCGACGTAGCCGTAGTCGTAGTAGTTCTCGATCGCGAAGCGCTGGTCGAACGTGAGACTGACCTCGTCACCCGGAATGCTCCACTCCGAGAGCGGGAAGTCCCGCCAAAGATGCTGTCTCCAGTCGTTCCCGTAGCCCCTCGGCTGGATCCAGCACGGGTCGTACGTCCCGCACCACCACGTGCTGTCTCCGAGGTGCGTGAAGCCGTTGATTCGTATCGTGTCCTTGTGCCAGTAGTTCTCCTGTCCGAGCGTTCCCGAGCGGTCGTCCGACACCCAGCCCTGGTTGTTCGGCTGGGACATGTCCTCGAAGTCGGCGTCGAAGATCCAGAGCGTGTCGTAGTTCGCCCGGACCCGCAGGATCTCGGCGAGTCCGCCGACATCGCCGCGGACGCCGAGGAGCGACGCATCGTTCCGGAGACCGACGTGATCGCCCGGATCCTCCGGCGTCAGCCGCGTCGTCTCGAACTCCGATGTGGCCTCCGTGCGCACCTGGTGTTCGGATCCGTCGGTGGCCGTGCCCTCGCGCGCCGCCGCGCTGGCGGTCACGAGGAGAACAAGAATGAACGCTGTGGCCCTGTTCATGTCTCCTCACCTCCACCTGCAGGGGGGGCACTCCAGCCTGTCCGGTCGCAGGGGCGTCCGGTGGAACCCCCTCGCCGCGTCAGCTGCCCAGTCGAGCAACAAGTCGAAGTCGCGGCCTAAGCCGCGAACTGCCTGTTCTGAACGATCGTCTCTCCGTCGAGCGTGATGGTCGGTCGCACGACCATGAACCCCCACGACACGCTCGCCTCGTTCTCGCCGCCGATGAGCGAGTTGTCGCCGAGCCAGAGCGTGGCGTCGCCGTACGACTTCGAGTCCCAGAGCGCGTAGCCGATCGGGTTCGTGATCTGCGGATTCGTCCCGATCTCGAAGCCGCCGAGGCTCCCGCTCTCTCCCTTCCCCTTCGAGAGAACGAGCTGAAGGAGTTTGTCGTTCTCCTCCGCGCTCGCCGCGACGACCCTTCCCTCCCTGAGCTCGAGGCGGATCCCCGTGATCCGGACGCCGAAGTAGTCGGTCATGCCGCCCAGGACGAGCCCGCTCGCCGTCCCGGCGACCGGCGCCACGATCACCTTCCCCGCGGGCAGGTGTCCCCACCCTCTCCCGTGCTCCACCTCCCACTCCGAAATGATGCCGTCGTCGACGAAGACCTCCCGGCTCTCGATGCTGAACGTGAGGTCGGTGCCGATCTCCGACGTGATCCTGATCTCCCTCCCGCCCTCGAGCGTCCCCTTGAGCGACTCACAGCGCCGCTCGAGTTCGCGGTAGTCGGCGTCGAGCGCCGTCCAGCACGCGTCGTGAAGGTCGTGGAAGTCGATACCCATGACCTCGGCCTTCTGCGGCGTCGGGTACCCCAGGTAGATGAACCTCGTGCCGCCGTTGATGAGCTCGCGGCTGACCGGATCCTCTAGGGGATACCCCGGGATCCCCGCGTAGAGGAACTCCGTCCCGCTCTCGACGAGCCTGCGGAGGAAAGCCTCCCGGCGTTCGGGTGACTCTTCCGGCAGGACCGTGCTTCCGTTCTCGAACGGGTACTCGAGCGGCTCCTCGATCACGATCACGGAGCGCAGGCTCTCCTTCCACTGGAGGATGAAATCCGAAAGGGGGCCCCGCCCCGTCAGGACGAGGCAGTGCCCGCCCGCGGATCCGACTGCGCGGTCGAGCGGCTGGATAATATCCCGCTGCATGAGGTCGCCCCGAATGATCACGACGTCCCCGGGACGCGTGTCGAGGCAGTCGCGAATGACCTTCCGCGCGATCGCGTCCTGATCGACCTCGAGGATCTCGCGCCGGCGCCAGCCCAGCATGCTCGCCGAGATCATCTTCTCGACGTCCCCCGCAAGTCCGGTGTGCTCTCCGATCCCTCGCGTCACGTAGAAGTTCCGCGCCACCGCCCGGTAGTACTTCTCCACCACACCGCCGTTCTCCACCTTCGTGCTGATCTCGACGAGCCCCGCCTTCTCGAGTTCCTTGATGTGGTAGTGCACGCGCCCTCGCGTCGCCCCAATCCAGTCCGCGACCTGCTTCGCGGTCCCCGGGCGCTCGATGAGGAGCGCCAAGATCCGTACCCTCTCCGGATTGGAGAGGGCCTTGATCTGGGCGTCCCGATCGACCACCGTGAGTTCCCGACGAACCGGCCCTTGTTCCTTGACACCGCTCGACATCTGAGTTCCCCCGTCAGCGCTGCCCGCCCATCCTGAGCGAGTCCGTAAATCCAGCGCGGTCCATTTTTCCAGCGCGGCCATTGTATCATTCACGACCACCGCTCGTCAACACCCAATTCGCACCCATGAGGCAACGCATGGCCGGGGCCGCGAACCCCCGAGCAGACGCGGAGTTGCTCGGGGGCTTTCAGCTTGACACCCCGCGTTACGCGACCCTACCATGTCGGCTGACCGCCTGGCGGGAAGCGCTGCATCCCGCACCTGCACCACACCCCTTGGCCGGAGGCTCCATGCTCACGATCACAGACATCAACGCCCGGGAGATCCTGGACTCACGCGGCAATCCCACCATTGAGGTCGACGTCGAACTCGAGTCAGGCGTCGTCGGGCGCGCCTCAGTGCCCTCCGGCGCCTCGACAGGAACGCACGAAGCGGTCGAACTCCGGGACGGAGACGAGAACCGGTTCTGTGGGCGGGGCGTGCTCAAGGCCGTCGGGAACGTCAACGACGTGATCGCTCCCGAGCTCATCGGCCTCGATGCCGACGAGCAGGCCGCGATCGACGAGCTTCTGATCACGCTCGACGGAACGGAGAACAAGAGCAACCTCGGCGCGAACGCCACGCTCGCGGTCTCGCTCGCCTGCGCGAAGGCAGCGGCCGAGGTCCTCGAGATCCCGCTCTACCGTCACATCGGCGGGCTCGGGGCGCGGGTCATGCCCGTTCCTCTGATGAACGTCGTGAACGGCGGAAGGCACGCCGACAACGCGATCGACTTCCAGGAGTTCATGATCGTCCCGGCGGGGACGGACACGTACGGCGAAGCGCTCCGTATGGGCGTGGAGGTCTTCCACGCCTTGAAGGACGTCCTGAAGTCCGAGGGCCAATCGACCAGCGTCGGCGACGAGGGGGGCTTCGCTCCCTCGCTCAAGTCGAACGAGGAAGCGCTCGAGCACATCATTCGGGCCATCGACAAGGCCGGGTACGGACCCGGCCGCGACGTCTTCCTGGCGCTCGACCCTGCCGCGAGTGAGTTCACGAAGGACGGTAAGTACGTCTTCGCAGCCGAGGGCGTCACGAAGACGAGCGCCGAGATGGTCGACTACTACGCGCGGCTCGTCGACAGCTACCCGATCGTGTCGATCGAGGACGGGCTCGCCGAGGACGACTGGGACGGCTGGCGCGCGCTGATGGAGCGGCTCGGCGACAAGATCCAGATCGTCGGCGACGATCTCTTCGTGACCAACGCCGATCGGCTCGAGCGCGGGATCGAGGAAGATGCCGCGAACTCGATCCTCATCAAGCTCAACCAGATCGGAACCCTGACGGAGACGATCGAGACGATCGAGATCGCGCACAGAAACGGAATGACCTCGGTCATCTCGCACCGCTCGGGCGAGACGGAGGACACGACGATCGCCGACCTTGCGGTCGCCGTCAACGCCGGCCAGATCAAGACGGGCTCGGCCTCGAGGACCGACAGAACCGCGAAGTACAACCGCCTCCTCCGCATCGAGGAGGAACTGGGCGACGTCGCGCTCTTCCCCGGAAGGGCCGCGTTCGCCATTCCCGAGTAGCGCACGCTTCGCGCGGGACCGGGAGGACTCTTTCGTGCCGAACGCTTCTGGTGTGAATCGGAGAAGGAAACCGCCGAAGAAGGAGGAACCGCGCTTCCTGCGGAAGCCGTTCCTCGGGTACGGGCGGGGCGCGCCGACGAAGATCCTCAAGATCCTCGGCTGGGCGCTCGCGCTCTGGTTCGTGTCGGCGATCCTCTTCGATGACTCCGGCCTCTTCTCCATCGTGCGGATGAGGGGCATGGAGCGGGAGCTCGACCAGGAGATCGCGGAACTCGCGCTCGAGAGGGACGAGACCGAGGCGTACCGGGACGCGCTCGAGGACGATCCCGAGGCGATCGAGAAGGTCGCCCGAGAGGAATACGGGATGATCAAGGACGGAGAGATCGTCTACCTTCTCCCGACCGAAGATGAGGAGTAACTGTGGATCCTGCGATTCTGCTTCAGCGAGATGCCGCCCGACTCGCGACCGAGCAAGTCATCCTCTCGACGGCGCTCTGCGCCTACGGCGTCGCCTTCATCTTCTACGTCCTCCACTTCTTCGGGCCGCGCGTTCGCGCATTCAGCCGGGGCGCGACGGCGGCACTCATCGGAGCAGCGGCGCTTCAGACGGTCGTCATCATCATCCGCACCATCAGCAAGGGCGCGTCGCCGTTCCAGAGCCTCTACGAGAGCCTCTCGTGGTTCGCGTGGACGTGCGTCGTCGCCTATCTCGTCATCGAGTGGCGGAGGAACGTCCGACTCCCGGGGTTCTTCGTCACGATCTTCGCGGGCGGGGCGGTGCTGTACGCGCTCCTGGGACAGAGCCCCGAGATCAAACCGCTCTTCCCCGCGCTCCAGAGCGCTTGGTTCTTCTGGCACGTCGCGATCGCGTTCGCATCGTACGCGATCTTCGTCGTCGCGTTCAGCGTGGAGATCTCGTATCTGCTGCAGCTCCTTCTGTGGAAACTCGGCTGGAAGCGGGACTACGGGCTCACGCGCGAGAACATCTCGCGGTTCCATCGCTCTGTGCACCAGCTGGTGCTCCTCGGGTTCCCGATGCTGACGTTCGGGGTCATGTCGGGGGCGGCCTGGGCGAACGAGGCGTGGGGCGTGTACTGGCAGTGGGACCCGAAGGAGACGTGGTCCCTCATCACGTGGGTCGTGTTCGCGCTCTATCTCCACACCCGGGTGCGTCCGAGGTGGCGCGGCGCGCCTTCGTCGGTGATCATGGTCCTCGCGTTCGCCTGCATGGTGACGACGTTCGTCGGCGTGTCCTGGCTCGCGAAGCTCTTCGGGCTCCCGAGCCTTCACCTCTACGGATAGCGGAGACGGAATGAGTCAGCACTCTCAGAAGAGACACTCGGCCTGGACCGCGCCCTTCCGGTGGATATCGGGAGAGCTCTCGAGGATCCGGCTCACGGTCTGGCTCCTGATCGTCATGGGCGTGACGATGATCGTCGGGTCGATCTTCCCGCAGGGGTACGACGCCGACACCTACGTCTCGTCGTGGGGCGAGGAGACGTACGCGGCGCTGTCGAAGTGGGGACTCCTGAACCTCTTCCACACGAAGTACTTCCTCATCCTGGGCGGCATCCTGCTTCTGAACCTCCTCTTCTGCAGCCTCGTCCGCTGGTTCGGCAGAAGCGGTGCGGGGCTCGCACGCGAGCGGCCGCCGGCGCACGCGAGGGAGATCGTGCTCGCGGGAGGCCACGGCGAGTCGCCCCGAGTACAGGCTCTGAGCGTCCTTGAGGCGAGGGGCTACAAGATCCTGAGCTCCGCCGGGAACGTAATCACGGCGCGGCGCGGGCCGTGGCCCGAGGGCGTGAGCCTCCTCTACCACATCGCGATGGCCGTCGCGATCGTCGGGTTCATACTCTCCGCTCTCTTCTCGTTCGAGGGCGACGCGACTCTCTATCCGGGCGAGCCGCAGCAGATCGCGACCGTGAACGCGGAGACGGGCGCGTGTCGCCTGGGCCTCGTGAAGGCCGACACGACCGCGTGGGAGGATCGCTACGTCACGATTACGCTGAACGAGTTCATCACCGAGTGGGAACTCGACCAGAAGAAGGAGTACGAACGGGGCTTGTTCAACACGAAGTACGAGTTTCTCGAGCACAAGTACTACCCGCGCGACTGGATGAGCGAGCTCACGGTGGTCGACGACGACGGAAAAATGAGGGACGCGCTCGTCGAGGTGAACAGGCCGCTCCGGATCTCGGGCCTCACCTTCTACCAGATGGCGTACGAGCAGGAGTTCGACGTCGTCGTCATGAAGGACACCCTCGAGGTCGAGCGCGTACGGGCGAACGCCTACGAGCCGTTCACGCTCGAGTCGATCGGCGGGACGTTCTTCCCGGGAACGCTCCGGGTCGGCACGCTCTACCAGAAGTACCACGACACGGAACCCGTCGTCCCGCACACGGCGCTCAAGTGGCAGCCGCCCGCTCCGGCGGACACCGCGGCGGTCGAGCCGCCGACGGAAGGCATCGCGGCGCACGGCGAGGAGACCGGGGAGACACACGGCGAGGAGGGCGCGCCCGTCGAAGATGAGACGTCTCCTCCCCCACCTCCGGAGAAGATCGAGATCGGTGACCTCTCGGCCGGCGATCCGATCGAGCTCGAGGGTTACACACTCCTGCTCGAGAACCCGTACGAAGCAAGCGTCCTCACCTACCGTCACGATCCCGGCGTGCCGGTTCTCTACATCGCGATCATCGCTTTCATGATCGGGCTCGCAATCAGAACCTACTGGCCGAGCTACCGGGTGAACCTCTGGATCGAGGATTCCCCGACGGGAGTCCGCGGCCGACTGGCCTTCCGGGCGACGGGAATGCTCGGCGAACCGGAGGAGATCGAGAGGAACCTCGCCTCGGCGTTGAGCGGGGAATCCCGGTAGACTCCGCGCGGCGGTCGACGGAGTGAGGCCGAAGACCGTCAGCTCTCACGCAGATCCAGCAACACAGGGCTTCGACTTCGTGTCGAGGCCCTGTTCGTATCTGGACCCGATGCGATCAGCTAGAGGCGGCCCAGGTAGTACGGACCGAGATTGTCCATGAAATCGAGGATCTCGCAGGCGCGTTGCTCGACGTAGGACGACGGTCGATCGGGGTGCATGCGGGTGGGGCTCGGCAGCACCGTGGCCAGAAGCGCCGACTGGTAGGAAGTGAGTTCCCGGGGACTCTTCCCGAAGAACGTCTCGCTCGCCGCGCCGACACCGAAGACGCCGTCGCCGAACTCGGCGACGTTCAGATAGACCTCGAGGATCCGCCGCTTCGGCCAGAGTATCTCGATGAGCGTCGCGAAGTACGCCTCGAAACCTTTTCGGAGGAACCCGCCCCCGGACCACAGGAACAGGTTCTTCGCCACCTGCTGTGAGATCGTGCTGGCACCGCGAAGCCGCTCGCCGTCCTGGTACTCGGCCCAAGCATTCTCGATGGCATCGAAATCGAAGCCGCGGTGCGTCGGGAACCTCTGGTCCTCTGCCGCGACCACCGCGAGCTGCGTGCTCGGCGCGATCTCCTCGAAGTCGACCCACTGATGACGGAGCCGCCAGTCGTCCCTTCCCTCGAGGCGGGCTGAGACGCGGCGCTCGACCATGAACGCCGTCGTGGGAGGCGGCACCCACCGCATGATCACCACGGGTCCGATCGTCACGATCAGGAAGATCCAGAGCACCCGCCGGGCGATCGTCGCCGATCTCCTGAGGGGCGGTGCGCTCCACTCGATGGCCCAGAGCCCCGCGGCCACCGTGCGGGCGGTTTCGAACCAGCGTCGTCTCCCCTGCTCTGCGTCTGGTGAGCGGTCCGTGATGTCTGGGCCTCCGTTGTTGAGCACGGGAACTGCCATCCACAGCGATGGTACTCCCGATTGCCGTTATGCGGCAATGGCGCTGACGGCGCTGAGCGCTGCGCGATCGGTGCGATCGCCGGAGATCGGGTCACAGAACCGGCCGTGGGGCAGGCCATTCAGGAAGGTCCGCGATTGCGCTTGACTCGCCCGCATGGGGGTGTTATACATGGTGTGACGTACATGACGCGGGGTGGAGCAGTCCGGTAGCTCGTTGGGCTCATAACCCAAAGGTCGCAGGTTCGAATCCTGCCCCCGCTACCAACCAGACAAACACCCGTCTCTCCGGAGGCGGGTGTTTGCTTTGGGGCCACGGTGTCCGGGTTGACAATCCCAGATCGCCTCCTACAATGAGTGTGATCGGGACTCGTTCTGCAGGAACCGAGGACGGCCCGACGGCGAGCGGGGCGCGAATCGATGAAGAAGCACTGGGACGGCCGCAGGCGTCGGGAGGAAACGACATGAGAACTCTAGGAGTTGGATTGACCGTCGCGCTGTCGTGCATCCTGGCGTCCGCGCTTCTGGCGCCGGCGTCGCTTGCGCAGTCCACCCGGGAGCTCTACGAGCTCAAGTGCTCGCGATGCCACGAGGCGTACGAACCGGCGAAGTACTCGGCGGCCGAATGGCCCGGGCTCGTGCGGTCCATGAGGGGCCAGGCGGCTCTCACTGAGCGGCAGACGATCGCGCTCGGCAGATTCCTGGCACTGGAGAGCGCCGCGGCCGACACGACCGGCGACGGGTCGAGTGTCTCCCAGGGTCCCCGGGTCGGAGGATACCTGTACACGGAGTACTTCCGTACGCAGGAGGAGACCAGGAACTTCGACATCCACTACCTCGCGATCAACGTCTCCGGGTGGGCGAACGAGTCGATCTACTACTACGGCGAATTCGAACTCGAGCACGGCGGAGTGGGCGGCAACAACACGTTCGTCGAGCAGGCGTACATCGACTACTGGCTCCGGCAAGAGCTTGCCCTCAAGATCGGTGCGATGCTGACGCCGTTCAATCGGTTCGACGAGTTCCACGATCCGCTCAGCAATTACACGGTCACCCGACCACAGGTCGCGCGAGAGATCAGCGTGAGCGCGTGGAAGGAGGTCGGGGTCGATCTCCACGGATACGTGGGACTCGGCGGACGATCAGCGATCGGCTACGATCTGTATGTGATCAACGGACTCGGTTCGGGGACCGATCTCAGACACAGCCGTCAGTACAGGGACAACAACGAGGACAAGGCGTTCGGGGGGCGGGTCTTCTGGCTCTTCGGGGACTCCCTCGAACTCGGCGGTTCAGCCTACCGCGGCGCCTGGGACGACGGCGGCGAGTACTCAGTCGGCATGTTCGGAGCACACCTCCTCCTCGACACGGCCTTTGCCGGCTTCTACGGGGAGTATCTGTCAGCCACATCGGAGAACCCTGGACCGACAGACGACGGAGAGATGTCAGGCTACTTCATCCAAGTTTCGAGGCTCCTCGCTTCCCGATTCCGGCCGACCGTGCGGTACGGGAGACTCGATTACCTCGACCCCGGCGACGAGCTCGGGCGGGACGCGGACAAGGGCAACAAGGACGTGAGCGAATTGATCCTGGCCTTCGGCTGGTATCCGACTCCGGACGTCGTGTTCAAGGTCGAGTACGTGTTCACCATGGAGGGCCCAAGACTGGAGGAGAGGGACAACGACCAACTCGGACTCCAGGCCGCGGTGAGGTTCTAGGCGCCGCCACGACCTCGCACGCTTTGGATTCGTGCCGCGTGGCAGCTGGCGCGTGGTCGACTCGCAGGTCGGCGGGCAGTGGCCGCGCCTCGGAACACGGCAACCCGCGTCCCCGCGCCGAGCCAAGGTCGTTCACTCAGCACGGACTTCGGGTCCGGGACGACGGCCGTTTCTCGGAAGCGGCCACACAACTCTCAGCCTCTCCCTCATCGCATCCTGAATAGCTACGTAGCAGGCCCCCGCTACCAAACCAGAACCGCCCGGGCCGAGAGGTCCGGGCGGTTCGCGTTGAGGGGCCACATTTGCCAAGAGGGGACCCCCGGAAGCGATGCGGGAGCTCCGCATAGATGGCCGGCTGCTACGGACGCGCCCACTCTGCAGGATCCTGGCGGTAGAAGACTCTGAGTTGTGTGTAGAGATCAGGATGCCTCGCCCGCAGCGCGCGCGGCCTCTCGAACTCGACCTTCCTGACGAACTCCTCGAACTCGCGACTCATGACGCGAGCCCACTCCGCGTACGTCTCGGGAGAGGGAAGCAGAGGCACACCGTTGGACTCACCCGTCTCCTCGTCCAGCTGGTGCGCGAACTCGTGCAGGACGACGTTCTCTCCGGCCGCGGGATCGGCGGCCCCGAATCTCACATCCTCCCAGGAGAGCACGACGGCGCCCTGCGCCCAGGACTCGCCGTATCGCTCTTCAGGACCGTCGTAGACCGTGCCGTCCGGTTGGTATTCCTCCAGCCGAGCGACGTACTCACCCGGGTACACGATGACGGATTGCAGCGCCGGATAGACGCTCGCCTCGCACATGTCCGCAGATCGCCCGAGCAGGAGCAGGCAGGCCTGCGCGGCGATGGTCACGCGCACTTCGTCGGTCACTTCGAACCCGCCCGCGCCCTCGAAGTTCTTCTCCTCCAGAAACACCTGGGTCAGCCGCAGGAGCGCCAGGCGCTCGTCTTCAGACAGAAAGCGCACATGGGAGACGTTGCGCGCGAGAATCTCACTCCAGCGCTCTG
>JALGWI010000067.1 GCA_025774245.1 bacterium | reverse complement strand
CTGACCTCGGAGGTGCGCGTCTCGCTCATCGGGAGAACACGGAAGAGCTCGTCTGACGGCTCGAGCTGCGAGAGCCGCAAAACGAGATATTCCGCAAGGCCGTCCCGGAACGCCCGCTCTTCCGGCCCGTCGTCGCCCCCGAACGGGAGGACCGCGAGGTACCTCTCGTCGGGCAGGTTCTTCGCGCCGATCCAACCATCGACAAACCTCCTTCCCGCAGGCGAGAGGAGCAGGATGACCGCGACGACGAGGGCCGCCACGGGGGCAACCAGCCGGACGCCTCGATGTCGGGAGTGATCGACCGTGATGGTCGGTGCGCTCATGACGCTCGCCGACCCCGAGCCGATCTCGGTCTTCCTTCAGGCGGACGAGGTCGTCCGAGAGTTCGGCCACCGTCTGGTATCGCGCCTCGGGGTCCTTCTGCACGCACCTCTCGACGATGGCCTGGAGAAGCGGGGGCACGTCGTCCCTGAGCGCCGCGACGCGCTCCGGTGTCTCGTGGATGATCGTGTAGAGCACAGCGTGCTCATTGTCGGCGGTGAACGGACGCTGCCCCGTGATCATCTCGTAGAGCGTCACGCCGAGCGACCAGATGTCGGTCCGGTGATCGACCCTCCGGCCGCGCGCCTGCTCCGGCGACATGTAGGACACCGTGCCGACCGTCGTGCCCTCTCTCGTTCGGCGCGACTGACCGGCGAGCGTCGCCAGGCCGAAGTCGAGGATCTTGGCCCGGCCGTCCTCTGTGATGAAGACGTTGGCGGGCTTGATGTCGCGGTGGACGATGCCCCGGCCGTGCGCCTTGGCGAGGCCCCGTGCGATCCCGAGCCCGAGCTCCGCGACGTCGGCGAACTCGAGCGAACCCCGCTTCACCCGTTCCTTGAGTGTCTCGCCCTCGTAGCAGGTCATGGAGATGAAGAGCCGGCCGTCGTCCGTCTCGTCGATGTCGTGGATGGTGCAGATGTTCGGGTGATCGAGCGCCGACGCGGCGCGCGCCTCCTGGACGAAGCGCTGCTTGGCGTCCTCGTCCCGCGTCAACTCGGGGGGGAGGAACTTGAGGGCGACGGTCCGCTGGAGGCGGGTGTCCTCGGCGCGGTACACGACACCCATGCCGCCCTCACCGAGCTTCTCGCGAATCACGTAGTGTGAGATGGTCTCGCCAATCACAGTGGAGCCCTCCACCATCGCAAGTAGGTGGCAGGATGGTACACGGGCTATTGTATATCATGGAGGGCGGGAGGCCAAGGATGAGTTGAGCGAGGCTCACGGCCAGGCTCTGTGCTACCCGAAGATCGGACTGAGGATCCGCTCAGTGAGGAGCGTGCTGAAGCGGTCCTCGTCGAGGTCGAACGCGATCGCGATCTCGTGCGCGCCGGGCGGCCCCTGGCGCATCGTGGTCTGCCCACGCCGCTCGCCGGTGGCGACCACATCGATGGCTCCTCGTGACGTCGTCAGGATCTCGGGGTCGATGGCCGCAGCGACGGCCAGCGGATCGTGCATGTAGCCGCCGTCCAGGCGCGACTCGCAGAACTGGAACCGGATGTAATGATCGAGCGCGCGGTGGAGGATCGCGGCGAGGGTCTTCTTCGGATTCGTGGAACCTGCGGCGGCAGCGATTGTCGATCCGGCGTCGGTCGCGTCGCCCCAGAGCGGGCGCCCCTCGACCTCCCGCCGCATGAGCGCCCACCTCGTTGTGGCGTCGAGCGGGATGAGCGTGACGTCGAGACCGGCGCCCAGGACGACGAGCGCCGCTTCGGGATCGACGTAGAAGTTGAACTCGGCCACGGGGCCGGTGTTGCCCGGGACGTGGAACGCGCCGCCCATCGCCACCACGCGCGCGAGCCCCGCCATCGCGTCGGGGTCGGTGGCGATCGCGCGGGCGACGTTCGTGAGTGGACCGGTGGCGACGAGGGTGATCTCACCGGGATGCTCCCGGGCGAGCGCGACGAGGAGGTCGTGCGCGGGCGTGCCGATCGCCGTGTGTGCCGGGGCGGGGAGCGTGCCGGTCGAGCCCCCGAGGCCGTCGAGGCCGTGCACCTCCGGCGCGGTCAGGAGCCCCTGCTCGAGGGGACGCGTCGCGCCCTCCGCGACCGGGGGAGGATCGAGCGGCCGAAGGAGCTCGCCGAGGAGGAGGCAGTTCCGGGTGCACTCCGCGACCGGCGCGTTGCCGGCGACCGTCGTGATCGCGAGCACGTCGAGCTCGCGGGAGTTCAGGGCGAGGGCGATCGCGAAGGCGTCGTCGACGCCGGTGTCCATGTCGAGCACGACCTTCGTCACGCGAGGAACTCCCTCCACGTCATGGTGGGTGCGAAACCGAGGAGCTCCGCCGCCGCGACGGACGAGATGAGACTCCCGAACTCCTGCAGCTCGGCGCGAACCGGAATGTCTGGGTAGTACCTGTCCAGGAGCTCCCTCGTGGGAACGTCCGTCCCGTTGTCCGTGGCGGCGACGTAGACGGCGTGGATGCCGGGGCGCAGGTCGGCTGTGATGGCGAGCGCCGCCGCCCGAGCGAGGTCGTCGCCGTGGACGTAGGCCCAGAGCCCGCGCCACCACTCGTCGGGGCTCCCCGTGAGCCGCCGGTCTTTCTCGTACTCCTCCGGAACCCAGACCCAGGGTGGACGGAGGACGACGGCCGACGCCTCATCACTCGTGTTCCGGGCGACCGCCAGCTCCGCCCTGAGTTTGCTTCTGCCGTATGGCTCCGTCGGAGATATCGCGTGCTTCTCGTCGATCGGGAAGTAGAGCGGCCTCGTTTGTCCCTCCGAGAAGACGAACCCGAGGATCGCCTCGCTCGAGATGTGGACGAAGCGACGGATCCCGAGAGCCGTCGCAGCTGCGGCGACGGCAGCGGTGCCGCCGGCGTTGACGCGCTCGAGCCGCTCCTCTGTGCCGAACGACGGCCCCGGCAGCGCGGCGGTGTGCACGATCGCGTCGGCCCCCTGGAACGCGCGGCGGAGAGCGGCCTCGTCGAGGATGTCTCCCCGGACGAAGTCGCCGACGCGTTCCGCCGGCTCGCGGAGATCGAGGTTCACGACGTCGTGGTTGCTCGCAAGCTCGCGCACGATCCTGCGGCCGACGAGCCCGCTTCCCCCCGTGACGACGATCCTCATGTGCTCACTCCCCGATGAGCTGTGCCACGACCTCCCGGCTGCGCGGCGTGTCGTCGAAGTCGACGAGGACGATCTGCTGCCAGGTGCCGAGCGTGGGTCGGCCGTTCACGAACGGGACCGAGAGGCTCGGCCCGAGAAGCGCCGAGCGGACGTGGCTGTGTCCGTTGTGGTCGCCCCAGCGCAGGTGGTGACGCCAGTCGCGTCCCTGCGGAGCGATCGACTCGAAGACCTCCTGGAGATCCGCGACCGCTCCCGGCTCGAACTCGATGGTCGTGATGCCCGCGGTCGAGCCACCGATGAAGAGCGTCGCGACGCCGTCGGTGAGCCCGCTCTCCTCGATGACCGACACGAGCTCGTCGGTGATGTCGATGGTGTCGCCGTCGCCCCTCGTGCGGCAGTGAATGGTCCCGGTGACTACGGCCACGTCAGACTCCTCTTTGCAGGGTTCTGTGCGTGCTGCCCAAGCGAGGGTACACCGGGTCCGGGGTGATGTCGAGGACGCGGGGGCTGGAGGAGCTGGGTGCGCGCCGCCGGACGTCCGCCCCCAGAAGGCGGCTGCGAGGTGGCCGGGGGCGTGATACGCTCGCCCGAGGACGATCGCTCCAGCCGACAGCTCCGGCCGGTCACAACGAGGAGACCTACCGTGACCTACGAGAAGAGTGCGCAGCACTACGACCTCTTCGCCTCGAAGGGGAATCTCGACCACTACCTCGAACTCGCGGGAACGACCACGGGCCGCGTCCTCGAGCTGGGCGCGGGGACCGGGAGGGTTCTTCTGGAGATCGCGAAGCTCGACCGGGAGGCCGTGGGCATCGACGAGTCTCCGGCGATGCTCCGGGAGGCCGAGCGCAAGCGAGCGGAGCTGCCCGACGACATCGCCGGCCGTGTGCGATTCGTCCTCGCCGACCTCCTGTCGTTCGATCTCGGGACGCGATTCGGGTTCATCTGCTCGCCCGCGGGCGGCCTGCACGGTTGCTCCCCAGGAGATCTCGGCACGTGCTTCCGCCGCGTCGCCGACCACCTGGCCGACGGGGGCGTCTTCGCTTTCGACATCGGCGCCCCCCCTTCTCTCAGGAAGACGATCACGTTGCCGGTCGAGCGACGCGAGCTTTCCGGAGGAGGCGTCGTGACGCGCAACGTCAGGCAGATCTACGATGAGACGACCGACGTCGTCTCGTTCGAGCTCATCTTCGAAGTGCTCGCTCCAGACGCAGACGAACCCGCGATCATCCGCGAGTCGGGACAGGGGTTCGTGCTCACACAATCGGCCATCGAGGCGGCCCTGAGGGAGGCGGGGTTTCGCCTCCGATCGGTTGCCGGTGACTTCGCCGGAAATCCTCTCTGCGACGAAAGCAGATGGATCGTGATCGTGGCCGAGCGGTGAGTGTGGGTCAAATCACACAATCCCCGGAAGTACTCACCAGCTTGGTGATTAGCTGATCATCATGACACTGCGGAGCCGAAATCCCGCGTGCTATTTCCGCCAAGACGTGGTATACTAGACTAGATTTAAGAATTCGGCGACCCACCGTGTCCCGTCGTTCTGGCAGGACGACCGGCGGACCGTTTCGCTGACCCTCGACGCAGTGTCTCTCCAGGCGTCACTCCGTCCGAGGGTTTCAGTGCCGCGGGTGCCGGCCGTTCCGTCATCGATGCGCGCGGTGGTCGGCAGTGCGGCCTTCGCGCGGTTTCGATCGCGCGGAGCGAGGCGTGCCGGTTTGTGCGCGGGCACGCCCCGGACGCACGACACGGGCAACGACATCACTCTGAGCAGAGAAACGCGTGCGGTCGAACCCCGGAAACGGGGCAACGCACCAGGGAGGTCCGAATGAGATCCGGACAGCTAACGATGACCATCGCGGGAGCGGCGCTTGTCCTCTTCGCTTCCGTCGCATTCGCGATCGACACGGAACCGCTCCACTTCGAGGAGTTCCTCGAGCCCGAGCCTGCAAGCACGGGCGGAGTCGAGCGCGCCCGCGCGAGGTTAGAGACACTCTGGATCTTCGATGCCGACTTCGAGGACCTGACGGGGGACAACGCGGGCTGGACGTCGCACGACAGGAGCGGCACGCCCTTCGAGGAGAACTACTGGCACCACGACACGATCCGCATGCAGAACTTCGCGTGGCTGGAAGACAGCACGTGGTGGTGTGGAACGTACAACCAGTGCTGGCAGCAGCCCCGCGGCTACGGCAACAACTGGGAGCAGATCCTGTCGAGGAACTTCCCCGAGGTGGCGCTGAACACAAACCCGGGCGATCCCCTGACCCTCGACTTCGACCAGCGCTACGCGATGGAGCATGACTACGACTACGGCTACGTCGACGTCTCCACGAACGGCGGCGCCGACTGGACGACGCTCCACACGGTGAACAACCCCGGCTTCAGTGGCAAGACGGGGTTCCCGGCGGACTGGGACGACGCCGATGGGCACGTGCAGCTCGATCTGGGGGCGTACGCCGGCCTGACCGTCGACCTGCGGTTCCGCTTCGTGTCCGACGTCGGCCTCTCGCCGCAGGACACGCCCGACAACCCTCCGACCTCGTCGATGAAGGACGGGGCGTGGCAGCTGGACAACATCACACTCACGGGTCCGGGTGGCGTCTTCTGGGCCGACAACTGTGAGGACGAGAACATGGGCTGGGTGCACGATGACACCCAAGCCGCATGGCAGACGGGCGTCACCTTCGAGCGCGGGCAGTTCGGCATCGACCTCTTCACCGGCCGCGACTTCACGTGCGACGATCGGCCGGTCGGCACGTGGATGTACGCGGGTGTCGACGACCTCACCGGGAAGATGGTTGACTGGGAATGGACCTGGCTCGTGAGCCCGCCGATCGACATCGCTGGGGCCACGAAGCTCGTTGGCAAATGGGACATGTGGGTGGATTGCCCCAACGAGTCGAACTCGCTCTTCGATCTGGAGCTCGCTGTGAGTGACGCGTACGAGTGCGTGAGCGATCTGACGGGCTTCACGAATGAGGACGGCACTAACTGGTACGGCGGTCCGTTCTGGGGTACCTACACGGACAACTGGGACGCGTGGACGGGCAACAACTGGCTGGCGATTGCTTGGGAGGAATGGGCCGATGCGCCCGACCCGGGCTACGAGCACATGGCTGGCATGTTCCTCAACTGGCAGAAGGTCGGGATCCCGGTGGGCGACCCCGGCACGACCTGGGAGACGGCGATGTGGGACAGGTTCAACGACTGGTTCCACGAGGATCTGGCCCAGGCGCTTCTCGACACGCCCCGCATCCGTGCCTACGACGATCAGGGAATCGAGTCGGTCTATCTCCGCGCATCCAATGACGGCGGCGAGACGTGGAATGGCTACGAGTGTCTCCGCGACGGCGAGACCTGGTGGTTCCGCGTGCCCCCGCCCGCCGACCTCATGACGCGGGGGAGCGAGATCTTCTACTACTACGAAGCCACCGACGGGGCCGCCAACACGTCGGTCTATCCGGAGGGCGCCCCGGACGTCACCGGGGAGTTTTCGATCCTCCCGATCGTCGGTTCGACGACCGACCCCGGGATCCTCCTCGTCGACAAGCACCGGAGGACCGTCCCCGGCGAAGACCGGAGCTACTCCTATACCTCGCAGGAGGTCTACACGGAGGCCCTCTCGAGGATGGGGTACGACTGGGACGTGTTCGAGGTTCAGAACCCCGGAGGGAGTTCCTACTCTCACGGCCCGGACACGACGGGCATGAAGTACTACGACACACAGATCTGGTTTGCGGCCCAGAACTACTCGTACGCGCTCCGGCAGCTTGACCAGTACCACCTGATCGGGTGGCTCGACCAGGCCGCCGGCGGGAAGGAGCGTAACTTGCTCCTTACCGGCAACAACTTCGGCTACGCGCTCCAGCCAGAGGGCGCCGAAACCCTCGACTTCTTCAACACCTGGCTCGGGTCGGAGTTCCTCGAAGGCGCGCCGGGTGAGATTACCGTCGACAGCCTGCCCGGGCTCTACGACTACGCGGGCGGGTACGACTTCATCACCGACGGCGGCTGCATCCTCGCGGGCGGCTGCCCGGTGCTGGGGTACTTCGACGTGATCGGGCCCGCGGCCGGCGCCATCGGCGCAGAGACGGTCGCCGAGTACGAGCGGACCGATCTGGTGCGCAAGTCGGCTGGCGTCGCGTACAGCCACCCCACGACCGGCTACCAGACGGTCAACCTTGGGTTCGCCATGGAGCGGATGATGGGTGACCTCCAGCCGAACGGGCACTTCATCCACGGCGGGCCGCACCGCAGGAACCTCCTCGGGAACATCATGAACTACTTCGGGAAGACGCCGACGCTTCCGTTGACGTACCTCGTGCGGGCCGACGGGACCGGCGACTACCCGACGATCCAGGCGGCGATCAACGCCGCGGCCAACGGGGACACGATAGAGCTCGATCCCGGCATTTTCATCGGTGTGGGCAACTCCGATCTCGACTACACCGGGAAGGCGATCTGGATCCGGTCTGCGGAGAGGGATCCGGAGACGTGCATCATCGACTGCCAGTTTGAGACCCGGGGCGTCACGTTTGATTCGGGCGAGGGTCCGGGGTCCGTGTTCGAGTACATAACGATTCGGAATGGCGACGAGGTATCCGACTTCGGCGGCGCCGTCTACTGCGGCACGGGGACCTCTCCCACGATCGTCGGCTGCAAGTTCGAGGGCAATTACGCCCTCTACGGCGGTGGGATCTTCTGCACCGGAGCATCGCCCGAGCTCACGGGCTGTATGTTCGTGACGAACTCGAGCAACATCGCCGCTGGTGGCGCGATGGTGACCGCCCTCTCTTCACCTACGTTCCTCGAGTGCTCGTTCTGGGGGAACACTGGCGCCACGGGCGGCGCGATCGTGTGCTCGGACAACAGCTCGGTGGCACTCACCGGGTGCCTCGTGATCTCCAACATCGCAACGGGCGATGGCGGTGGCATCGCGTTCGGCAACTCCGCGACGGTGTCCATCGAGAGCTGCACGTTCTCGTTGAACGAGGCGACGAACGGATCCGCAGTTCACCTGGACACGAGCAGCGACGTTACCATCGACCATACCATCGTCGCCTTCGGCACCGGCGACAATCCCGTCTACTGCGACGTGCCCACGAACGTGTCGCTCACGTGCAGCGACGTCTACGGCAACGTCGGCGGCGACTACGTGGGTGCCATCGCCGGGCAGAACGGCATCAACGGGAACATCTCGGCCGACCCAAGGTTCTGCGGTCCCTACGAGGGCGACTACCACATTCACCACGCGTCGCCATGCGTCGACGTGGTCGGCTGCGAGCTCATTGGGGCCATGGGCATCGGATGCGGCCAAGTTTGGCACGTGCCCGGCGACGTCCCGACGATCACGGCGGCGATGGACTCCGCCGCGGTTGGGGACACCGTCATCGTCGCGACCGGCGTCTACGAGGAGTACAACATCCCGATGGAGTCGGGTGTCGTCCTTCGGAGCGAGACCGGGGAACTGGCCGGCGCGACGATCTACGCGGCGGGCCAGGGCGCGGCGGTCGTGTGCGCCGACGTGGACAGCACTGCCGTGCTCAAGGGATTCGTGATCATCGGAGGATCTGAGTCTGGGATCGTTGTGCTCTCCGGCTCGCCCCGCATCGTCAACTGCCTCTTCGACTCGAACTCGTCGGGAGGTGAGGGGAGCAGTGGTGGTGGGATGTACTGCGACGAAGGCTCGGCGCCCGAGCTCGTCGACTGCGTCTTTTCGGGGAACACGGCAACCGAGCGCGGTGGCGGGCTCTTCTGCTACGAGGCCTCCCCGTTCCTCACTGGCTGTGTCTTCGAGTGGAACGTCGCGAACCAGGGCGGCGCCATCTGGGCCGACCCGGGGTCTTCTCTCTACCTCAGTAACTGCACGCTGTCTCAGAATGAGGCCACGAGCGGGACCGCTGGCGGAATCGGCCTCAGCGGAACCTTGAGTGTGGACATTGCGAACACCATCATCGCCAACAGCATCTCGGGGGAGGCGATCTACTGCGACTCTCAGGAGTTCGTCAACCTCACGTGCTGCGACATCTACGGGAACTTCGACGGCGACTACACCGGGTGTATCGAGGGGTACGAGGGCGTCGACGGGAACTTCTCCGAGGATCCCGTCTTCTGCGGGCCCGAGAACCCTCTCGAGCCGTACGCGCTTCGGTCGGACTCGCCGTGTGCCGCGCACAACAACCCGGGGTGCTGGTGGATCGGCGCCTACGAGCTCGGCTGCATCTCCTACGTCGACTGGGACGCGGGCGGCGACGGCACCGATTGGTCCGATCCGCTGAACTGGGATCCCGATCAGGTTCCGGCCGCCGGCGACCACGCCAGGATCCAGCTCGACGGGACCTACAGTGTGGAGTTCGACGACCGGGCCGAGATCTGGGCGCTCACGCACGGCGCCGCCACCGGGACCCAGACGCTGGACATCGTGGGCGGGACGCTCACGGTGAGCCACGGCGCGAGGAACACGAGCGCCATCATCGTGCGGGACCCCGGCGCGATCGACGCGGACGCCTCAATGTCGGCCTCGGTGATCACGAACGAGATCGGGGCGACCGTCACCCTCGAAGACGGCGATCTCGTCGGGTCGGGTTCGTTCGAGAACAGCGGCACGGTGACGAAGACGGGCCTCGGGAGAAGTTCGCTGGCGGTCTCGTTCGTGAACGAGGCAGAGGGACGGGGCGGGGGCCTCGTGGAGGTCGACGCCGGGTCGCTCTCGGTCGATGGCAACCTTGAGAACAACGGCCGGGTCGCGGTGAACACAGGCGGCACTGCGATCGTGAGCAGCCATTTCCTCGGCAGGGAGGTGGTGCGGGCGACGGTCACGAGCTCCGGCGAGATCGAAGTCGATGGTTCGCTCGTGGTCAATGGTGAGTTCGAGAACTCCGGTCGTGTCGCGGTGAACACCGGCGGCACGACGATCGTGAGCAGTTTCTTCGTCGGCCGTGAGCTGCTCCGCGGTTCCGCGACGAACTCCGGCGTCATCGAGGTGGACGGCGACCTCGACGTGGCCGGTGACTTCGAGAACGTGGGCCGGGTCGCGGTGAATACCGGCGGCACGGCTATCGTGAGCAGTCACTTCACCGACCGCGAACCGAGGGCCGGATCATTCGTGAATGCCCCGGCCGGGACGATCTCGGTCGACGGGTCGCTCGAGGTCGACGGAGGGATGGAGAACAACGGCCGGGTCGCGGTGAACACGGGCGGCACGGCCATCGTGAGCAGTCACTTCGCGGACACGCGCCTGCCGCAGGCGGGGTTCGATAACCCAGGCGCGGTGTCGATCGCAGCCGGCGGCTCCTTCACGACGACAGGAACCGGCGGCATCACGTCGAGCGGCACGTTCGAGACGTCGGGCACGGTCTGGGTAGAGACGGGCGGTACATTCGCGAACATCGGGACCGCCGAGGTGGGCATAGGCGGCGACTTCTACGTGGACGGAAGCGTCTCGAACGAGGACGGCGCCAACTTCAGCAACTTCGGACGGACGATGCTCGGAGGTCAGGGCGACATCACGAACTCCGGCTTCTTCCACCACCGCGAGAACGCCGTGCTCGGCGGCTCGGGTACGTTCGACACACAGACCGGCCTCACGACTCTCAAGGGGATCATCTCTCCCGGCGCATCGTACGGGACGCTCTCTTTCTACGGCGATTTCGTCCAGACCGGCGCGAGCCAGCTCCACCTCGAGATCGGCGGCACTATGCCCGGGACCGAGTACGACCGACTGGAGATCAGCGGCAACGCCGATCTCGGTGGCGCGGTCTCGCTCGCGTTCGATCCGGAGTTCGTGCCGGTGGTCGGCGACAGCTTCGATGTGATCGTCCTCGGTGGGCTGCTCCGCGGGGCCGGCCGCGACACCTCGGGGTTCGGCTGCTTCTCCGGTCTTGATATCTCGGACACCCTCCACATCGAGCCGGTCGAGCATCCGGACAAGTTCCAGTTCGTGGCCGTGGAGGGAACGACCGGGAACGCGGCTCCTCTGGCTGCCGATGATGCCGACAGCGTCGTCGGCTACCAGCCGATCATGATTCCCGTGCTCGACAACGACAGCGATCCTGACGTCGACGAGCTTCGGATCATCGACGTTCTGACCGATGGGACCGCGGGCCTCGCGTACGTCGATGTCGGCGACTACGGTGTGACGTTCGCAGCGGCGCTCGGGTTCGAAGGCGACGACTTCTTCGACTACGTGATCACCGACTGCATGGGTGGCGTCGACACCGCGCGCGTGACGATCGGCGTGACGGCACCGCCGAGGACGCTCCGCGTGCCCGACGACTACGCCACGATCGCGGGAGGGATCGCGGCGGCTTCCGCTGGCGATACGGTCCTGATCGCGTGCGGGACCTACCAGGAGAGCGACATCTCGATTCCGTCCGGGATCATCCTCGTGAGCGAGACGGGGGACCCCGACTGCGTCGTGATCGACGCCTCGGGGAGGCTCGGTCGCGGGCTCGTGTTCACGAACGTGGACACGACCACGGTCGTACGCGGACTCACGATCACCGGCGGCACCGCCGGCGACTACGGCGGAGGTATGTACTTCACCGGATCGTCCCCGCGCGTCGAGGATTGCGTGCTCACGGGCAACAGCGCGCTCTACGGCGGAGGCATCTGGTGCGAGAACGCCTCGTCGCCGACACTCACACGGTGCCTCTTCACGGACAACGAGGCAATCATCGCCGGTGGCGGTGTGGGGTGTGAGACCTCCGCGGCCCCGACGCTCGTGAGCTGCACGCTTACCGGCAACTCCGCTACGAACGGCTCGGGCATTGCCGCGGGCGGTGGCGCAGTGGTGACGGTCGACCGGACGATCATCTCGTTTGGTGTGGTCGGGGAGGCCGCGCTCTGCACTACCGGCGCCACGGTGACGCTCACGTGCTCGGACGTCTACGGGAATGCGGGCGGGGATTACGTCGAGTGCCTCGCCGGACAGAACGGTGTCGACGGGAACTTCTCCCTCGATCCGCAGTACTGCGACCTGGGTGCCTCCGACTACCACCTCGCCCTGGACTCCCCGTGCGCGGACGCGCCGGGCTGCGGCGTGGTCGGCGCCCTCCCGGTCGGGTGTATCGGGGAGACCGAGATCGACGTGAGCCCCACGTCCATCGAGTTTGTGCTGCTCGAGGGCGAGATGGACTGCGAGAACCTGACGGTGATGAACGACGGGCGTTCGCCACTCCTGTGGCACATCAGGGAGCAGGAGGGCGGCGGTGCGTTCGCGAGGTGGTCGTCACCGGCACGGATCGGAACGGCGATGAGCGGCGCGGGGGCGGCCCGGCCGGACGGCGGGAGCGAGGCCGAGCACCGCGAGCTCCTCAAGGGAGAGCGGGACACTCGCACCGGCACGCCTCCCGAGCGTGGCGCCGGCGGGCCTGACGACTTCGGCTACAGCTGGATCGACAGCAACGAGCCGGGCGGACCCGCGTTCGACTGGCAAGACATCACCGGCGACGGGACGGAGGTCGTCCTCGCAGACGACGACTTCGAGGAGATCGCGCTCCCGTTCGCGTTCCCGTTCTACGGGATTCCACACGAGTGGATCAGAATCAGCTCGAACGGCTTCCTGACGTTCGGGCCGGACGCGGCCGACTACAGCAACGACCCGGTTCCAAACCAGGTCGATCCCGACGATCTCATCGCTCTCTTCTGGACCGATCTCGACCCGGAGGCCGGCGGCACGGTTCACTACCACTACGACGAGCCGCGCGACCGATTCATCGTCCAGTACACCGGCATCGACGACTACTGGTCGACGGGAGCGAAGACGTTCCAGGCGGCCCTCTATATCGATGGGACGATCCTGCTCCAGTACCTGGACATGCAGGGCGACGCGACCCTCGCGACCGTCGGAATCGAGAACGTCGACGCGTCGATCGGATTGGAGGTCGTCTTCAACGCAGCGTACATAGAAGACAACCTGGCGGTTCGCATCCAGGACGCGGCGCCGTTCATGACCGAGGATCCGCCCGGCGGCGTCATCGCCGGCCTCGGCTCCGAGGCGGTCGACGTCTGCGTCGACGTGGCGGGTCTGCCGGTCGGCACCTACCTCTACGATCTTGTGATCGAGAGCAACGATCTCGACGATCCGGAGGTGATCGTGCCGGTCTCGGTGATCGTGACGACGCCACCTGACATCGGTGTGGATTCCCTCGCGATCCACGTGACCGGGGATCCCGGGATCGTCTACTACGATCCGCTCACCCTTTTCAATGAGGGAGGGCTCGATCTCACCTGGAGGCTTGGGAAGCGGGAGGCACGTGGCGAGGGGAGCGGCAGCGCGCGTTCACCGCGCGGACGCCGTGAGCTCGCCGTGCCCGATCAGGGTGGGGGTGCGGCCTCCGGCAGGGGCCTGGGCGGGCCCGACGAGTACGGCTACGCGTGGACCGACAGCGACGAGCCGGACGGGCCCACGTTCTCGTGGCGCGACATCACCGCCGTTGGGACGCCGGTCGCGCTCGGGGACGACGACTTCGTCGCCGTGGCGCTCCCCTTCGACTTCGGGTTCTACGACGGGACGTCTCTCGAGGACACCGTGCGAATCAACTCGAACGGCTACCTCACGTTCGGTCCGGGAGGCCACGTCGGCGACAACGAGCCGATCCCGCTTCAGCCCGGCCTGGACGATTTCGTCGCTCCGTTCTGGGACGATCTTGATCCTGGCGCCGGCGGGACGATCCACTACTACCACGACGCGACCGACACCTCGTTCATCGTGCAGTACACGAACGTGCCGCGCGCGGAGGGGATCGGTGATTACACGTTCGAGGTCATCCTGCGGAAGGAGTGGACGTCGCTGACGGGATCGATCCTCTTCCAGTACCTCGATATGCAGGGGGTGCTCGACAGCGCGACGGTCGGGATCGAGGACGCGACGCGGAGCCCCGGAGCGGCGTGGTGGCCGGGGGAGACTCGGTGACGGTCGACCTCGTGACCGACTGCACGAGAGCGCCGTCCGGCGAGTACGCGTTCCAGCTCATCTTCTACAGCGACGATCCGGTGGAGCCCGAGCTGGCGGTGCAGTACTTCCTGACGGTGACCGGGACGGGGATCTCGGACGACGAGACGCTTCCAAGGGAGCTCGCGCTCCGAGGGAACTTCCCGAACCCGTTTAACCCGGCCACGGTGATCCGCTATGAGCTGCCAGCCGACGCGCGGGTGAGCCTCAGGATCTACGACGTGGCCGGGCGGCTCGTGCACACGCTCGTCGACGACGTGATCCAGGAGGGCGGCTATCGCTCGGCGGCGTGGGACGGCCGCGACGGACAGGGACGGAGGGTCGCCTCCGGCGTCTACTTCTACAAGCTCGAGGCGAACGGGAAGGCGCTCCGGAAGAAGATGATTCTGGTCAAGTAAGGCCCCCTCAATAGGAACGTGGCGAGGCGGACTGGGAGAAGGCCCCACGGGGTCGGCCCGGTCCGCCTCGTGGTTTCCTTCGGCGCCCCTCCTCATAGAGGGAACGGCCGGCCGCACCCGGGGACCAAGCGACGAGCGCCAGCCCTTGGGCATCTCACTGCTTCCGGAGTTCGCGAATCAGCAGGTGCTATTCTCTCCATAAGTATGGTATAATAGAATGACGATCTTTACATGACATCCTGCTTGTGCGGTGATGCGTGGGCCGCACTGTCGTCCCGTCGGCACCCGGAGCCGGTTCGCTTCGGGCGGTGCACCGCATCGCGACCGAAACTCGGAGGTTCACGATGACGAGGAACGTGATCGCACTGACGCTGAGCGCACTTCTTCTCTCAGTCGTGATGTCCGCGGCCCGCGCCCCGGAAGCGATGCCCGCTCAGGAGGACAGACGCTCCAGTCCGCGTACGCGAGGGCAGATCCTCTTCTTCGACGACATGGAGAGCGGAACGAACGGGTGGACCACAACCGACGAGTTCTCCATGGACGCGCACTTCCACGTCGACACGTACCTTGCGTATGGCGGGACAGGGAGCTCCTGGTGGTGCGGGACGTTCGACTACGACGCCGACGGAGGGTACGGGAACTCGTGGGACGACCGGTTGGATCTCCCCCCGTCCGACGTCGCGAGCGCACAGTACCCGGTCCTCACATACAACTACCGCTACGATGTGGAGATAGGCTTCGACTACGTATACGTGCAGGCACAGCTGGGCGGGGAGTACGTCGATCTGGGAGCGGCGTACAACGGCTCTTCGGGCGGGTGGCAGGATCTCGGGCCGTACGGCCTCGACCTGGCCAACTACGATAACCCGGTCGTGATCAGAATGCGGTTCCAATCGGACGGCGCGTGGTCGGACGAGGACGGTCTCTTTCTCAGCGTCGCCGGCGCGTGCCACTTCGACAACATCAAGATCTACGACTGGTACACGGGGACGCCGTACTTCTTCGACGACGTCGAGTCAGGAGGGCTCTGCACGCCGAGTGCGCCCGTGGGGTCCGGCGACTACTGGCACATCATCGACCGCGCGTGCCCTGCCTACTCCGACCCGTCCTCCTGGTGGTGCGGCGTTCCAGTGGGGGAGATGCCTTCTGGTACGAGTTCACGACGGACGGGGGCGAGACCTGGGACCTCTTCGGAGCGTACTACGGCGATCAGGAGGCGTGTGACGGGTGGTCTGAAGTTGCCACCGACCTCGCGCCGTACCTCCCTGGTACGACCTTCCAGTTCAAGCTCACGATGAGGACCAACGAGGACGGCTGCGGACCCGGCTTGGGCGGCGGGGCGGGCGTGTTCCTGGACGACTTCTCGCTGAGGGGCGTCAGGCCCGAGCCCGTGACGTATCTCGTCACGCCGGAGGGGACGGGCGACTTCGAGACGATCCAGGCCGCGATCACCGCGGCGGCCGATGGGGACACGATCGAGCTTGCCGACGGCGTGTTCTCGGGATCGGGGAACCGCAACGTCGACTTCCAGGGGAAGGCAATCACGGTCCGCTCTCAGAACGGGGACCCGAGCGAGTGCGTCGTCGACTGCCAGAGTGCCGCGCGGGGCTTCATCTTCGACAGCGGGGAGACGAATGCGTCGTTGCTCCGCGGTGTCACGATCCGCAACGGGTTCACGGTCGGTGGTGGCGGCGGCGTGTACTGCAACG
>JALGWI010000113.1 GCA_025774245.1 bacterium | reverse complement strand
GGCAGCTCGGTGAACTCCGCGGTGAAGCGGAACGGCTCGCCAGGTTCGACCTCGACCCCGGTGATCGCGATCGGACCAGTCGACGTGATCCCCTGCTCGTCGAGCGCCTGCCGGCTGAGACGCCGGACGCTCCGTGACGTCAGGTCCTCGAGGATCTCCTTCCGGTAATGCCCCTCGACTCTGGCCCTCGGGGCCTTGCCCGGCCGAAATCCGGGAACGGGCAGGTTTGAACACTCGCGGACGAGGTCGTAGTAGTCCGAGCGGACGGCCTCCCACTCGACCTCGATCCGGGCTTCTCTTCTGCCGTCCCCGATGTCGCGAAGCACCACCTGCATTGGCGTACGGGCTCTCCATTCTACCCGGGGAACTCCCAGTGTGTCACTCCCTCAACTGGAACGTACCCGAGGTCGCGCACGATCTTCTGGATATGTGGATCAATGTGTGTGAAGTAGCGCTTGAGACCCACGCAGAGGTAGTTGAGGTTCGGTTCCCCATCAGGAGTCCGGATGAACCGGTTCTTGGGGCACTCCCCCGCACACGCAAACAGGAACTCGCACTCCCGACACCGGCCTGGGAGGGACGAGTCCTTGGCGTACCCGAACGCTTCCTGTCGCTCCGACAGCACCAGTTCGCTGAGCGGCTCCTCGAGCACGTTCCCGAGCCGGTACTCCGGGTAGACGTAGTGGTCACAGGCGTAGACGCTGCCGTCGTGTTCGATGGCGACGCCCTTCCCGCAGATCGGGCCGAAGATACAGAGCGGCGAGATGCGGCCCATCCACTGCTCGACGGCGCAGTCGAAGAAGTGGACGTAGATCCGGCCCAGGTCCCGCGTCCGCCACTCATCGAACATCGCGACCAGGAAGTCGCCGTAGTCCTCGGGGTCGACGCACCATTCCTCGACGACCGAGTCCGGGTGTCCTGGCCTGGCCCGCGGCTCGTCCATGAGCGGCATGAGCGAGTCCGGCCACCGCTGCGGGGCCGTCGTGTCGAACGACTTCGGTTCGACGATCGGGATGAACTGCATCCTCCTCGAGCCGACCTCGTCGCGCAGGAAACGGTAGACCTCGAGCGGGTGCTGGCCCGTGAGGCGGTTCACGCAGCTCAGGGTGGCGAAGTTGACATCGTGCTTCGTGAGGAGACGCGAGGCACGGAAGACGTCGTCGAACGACCCGCGCCCTTGCTTGTCCTTGCGGTAGTGATCGTGGAGCTCGCGAGGCCCGTCGATGGAGAGCCCGACAAGGAAGTCGTTCTCTTTCAGGAACGCGCACCAGTCGTCGTCGAGCAGGACGCCGTTCGTCTGAAGGTCGTTCTCGCATCGCAGCCAGGAGGGAGCGTACTTCTTCTCGAGCTCGACGACCCTCTTGAAGAAGTCGAGGCCGAGCAGGGTGGGCTCGCCTCCCTGCCAGGAGAAGACGACCTCCTTGTAGTTCTGCCCCTCGATGTACTGGCGGATGAACGACTCGAGGACCTCGTCGGACATGCGCCAGTGGCTGTCGGTCGAGAGGAGCTCCTGCTTGCTGAGGTAGTAGCAGTACTCGCAGTCGAGGTTGCAGACCGGTCCGAGGGGTTTGGCCATCGCGTGCATCCGCACGACGGGCTCGCCCCGGAAGAGACGCCGCTTGTCGCTCTCTCGGAACTCAGCCATTGACGGCCGCCTCGGACTCAGGGTACGCGCCGGCAGCCCCTGGAAACGCCGGGGATCGACGCTATCGTGCACGTTCGGGGCAAAGGAATATTGTAGGTGGTAGCGCGTGGGGAATCAAGCCCGGGGCGAGACTGCTCAGCTCAGAGGAGGCCGGCGCCCGGTCCAGCAGTGCCCCTTCTCGCCTTTCCAGCAGCTTAGACTTCCTACGAAGGTCTTCGTATGTTTCCTTGACTTCCTACGAAGCATTTCGTAGAATCCGTACAACCTCGAGAGGACCACCGGGGTCAGAAAGACGGAAGGAGGCGGAGATGCCCATCAAGGAACGCCCGAGACCGACCATCGCCGAGCTCGCCATCCTGCGCGTCCTCTGGCGCCGCGGGCCCTCCACGGTCAAGGAGGTCCAGGAAGAGCTCCGCCGCGGCGAGCGCCGCGGCTACACGACCGTGCTCAAGCTGCTCCAGATCATGTTCGACAAGGGGATCGTCGATCGCCGGCGGGACGGGAAGGCGCACGTCTATCGAGCCAAGCTCCGGGAGAGCCAGGCACAGAAGCGCCTGACCGCTGAGCTCATCGATGGTGTCTTCCGTGGATCCGCCGCCAAGCTCGTGATGCAGGCGCTCTCCTCGAAGACCCCCTCCCCCGAGGACCTCGAGGAGGTGCGGCGACTGCTCGATGAGCTGGAGGAATCGTGATGGATACCGTACTGGTTCATCTGCTCGAATCCGTCGGTCGTCCGATCGCGCTCGCCCTCGTCCACTCGCTCTGGCAGGGCGTGATCGTCGCCGCGCTCGTCGCGGCGGCCCTCCTGCTCCTCCGCAGGAGAAGCGCGACGCTTCGCTACGCGGTCGCGTGCATCGGGATGCTCGCGATCCTCACCGCGACCGTCGGGACGGCGGTCTGGTTCGCCCGCCACCCGGAGCCGCCTCAGGATCAGCGCCTCATCTGGCGCCCCGCCACAGCGGCCGCGGCCGGCGGTGATCCGTCGGCGGTCGGCCCGACGGGAGAGATGGTCGAAGCGGTCCCGCTCGGCACGTCCTCCGGGACGGAGGCGTTCGTGGTCGAAGAGGAGCCCGTGTCCCAGCCCGCGGCCAGCGGACTCCCAATCCTCGACATGGAGCTCGCGGGACCGTGGATCTTCTTCGCGTGGGTCGCCGGCGCCACCCTCCTCGCGATCGTGCACCTGATCGGATGGAGGCGGGCGAGCGCGTTCGCGAGGCTCGGGACCAGTGCGATCCCGACGGTCTGGCGAAATCGTCTCGACCGACTCTCCGATCTCCTCGGAGTCGCCAGGTCCGTCCACGCCCTCACGTCGACGCGCGTCTCGGTGCCGACCGTGGTCGGCTGGCTCCGTCCGATCGTCCTGATCCCGGCCTCGTCGTTCACCGACCTCACCGCGTCAGACCTCGAGATGATCCTCATCCACGAGCTGGCGCACGTCAGGCGGCACGACATCCTCGTCAACTACCTGCAGGCGACCGCCGAGACGCTGCTCTTCTATCATCCCGCGGTCTGGTGGATCTCACACCGGATCCGCATCGAGAGGGAACACTGCTGCGACGACGCGGCCGTCCGCGCGACAGGCGACGGAGTGGCATACGCTCGCGCACTATCGGAGGTGGAACGCATGAGAGGAAGGACCCCCGTACACGCAATGGCCGCCGACGGCGGCGCTTTCCGCAGCAGGATCCGAAGGCTCGTCGGCGCCGAGCCTTCAGCAGCGAGCCCCCGCCGGGCCGGTTTCGCGGGCGTCCTCGTCGTCACGATGGTTGTCGGGCTCGCAATTCCGTCCCTGACCGCGGCGCCGGTCGGCACTGCGAGCGCGCAGGTGCCCGCCCCCGTCTCGGCCGAGTGGAAGAACATCGAGGGCGAGTGGCAGGCCACAGGTTTCGGCGGCTCGATCAAGCTCCACTTCGAGCGCCGGGGATGGGGCGAATTCAGCCTGACGTTCGACGACGACGAGTTCGGGGAGGCCGGGGACGGCGTCTACCACCTTGAACGCGAGGCCGGCACGTTCATCCTCGAGGGAGGACGGTTCCCGCGGGGCTGGCGGAAGGCCGTGTTCCGGCCCGATCCGGAGTACGCAGCGGAGATGCAGGGGCTCGGGTACGACATCGAGGACGAGGAGGATCTGCTCGAGCTCGCCATCCACGACGTCACCCTGGACTTCGCCCGCGGCATAGCGGCCGCCGGGTACGACATCTCACGAACGCGCCTGATCGAGTTCCACATCCACGACGTGACGCCCGAGTACGTCCGGGCGATGGCGGACGCCGGGTACGACCAGCTCACGCCGGGGAAGATCGTGGAGTTCAGGATCCACGACATCGAACCCGACTACGTCAAACGCATGGCCGCGGTCGGCTACGACGAGCTGACCCCCTCCAGGATCGTCGAGTTCAAGATCCACGACATCGAGCCCGAGTACGTCGAGAGGATGGCCGCGATCGGCTACGAGGACCTGACGCCCGATCGCATCGTCGAGTTCAGCATCCACGGGATCGATCCCGAGTACGTCGAGAAGATGGCCGCGATCAGATACGAGGGACTGACGCCGTCGCGCATCGTCGAGTTCAGCATCCACGGGATCACGCCCGAGTACGTCGGGAAGATGGCCGCGAGCGGCTTCGAGGAACTGACGCCGTCGCGCATCGTCGAGTT
>JALGWI010000024.1 GCA_025774245.1 bacterium | reverse complement strand
AGATCAAGCAGTCCCTCTCGGGCCGCCCCACGAATGAGGTGTTCGAGGGATTCGGCGAGTTCGCGTTCGATCCGGGATACAGGCGGTACCCGGAGACGGACCTCCGCTACCAGCAGAACAGGATCGTAGACGAGCCCCTGAGGCGCGGCTACCTCCGCGACGTGATCTACGGGAAGATCGCGTTCGCGTCGTTCCCGCAGTACCGCCCGAGCCTCATGGCGGTCTACTTCCGCGGGGTCGATTTCGTGCAGCACTTCTTCTGGAAGTACTTCGATCCCGAGCCGTTCGGAGACGTGCCGCCCGACGACGTGAGGCTCTACGGCAACGTGATCCGGCGCTACTGCATCTATCAGGACGCTCTCCTCGACCGGCTGCTCGACGCGCTGGGCGACGACGTCAACGTGATCATAGTGTCCGACCACGGGTTCCAACCGCGCCTCGACCTCGACCCGGGACGCCCGCAGCTGACGGGCCGCCACGACATCGACGGCGTCATCATCGCCGCGGGCCCCCAGTTCCGCTCGAGCGGCCACTTCGAGGGGGCCGGCGTTCTCGACATCGTGCCGACCGCGCTCGCCGTCATGGGGCTGCCGGTCGCGGACGACATGAAGGGCCGCGTCCTGCTCGAGACGATCCGGCCCGAGCACCTGAGAGACCATCCCCTCGTCTCCGTCACGTCCTACGAGCCGGACGTGGGCAGGGAGACGGAGGAGACCGAATCGTCGATGGACGATGCACTCAAGGAGGAACTCCGCTCCCTCGGATACATCGAGTAGGGGGGAGCGGACGGCGCTCGCCCACCATCCCACGGAGGGCCGGTGAAGGACAGCAGCGGACTCAGGCTCACATCGCTCCTGAGCGTGAGCGCGGCCCACGTGCGGGTCGGACGGGTCCTGTCGATCGTCGTCCTCGGCGCCCTCCTCGGAATCCTGTCACAGACGCTTCTTGCGCGGACGCTGCCGAAGCCCGAGGTGGGCGTCATCTCGCTCCTCCTCGGCGCGCTCCCGCTTCTCTCTTCGCTCTCGCTCCTCGGCCAGGATCTCGCGACGGTCCGCTTCCTGAGCCGCACCGAGAGCGGTGGGAGCGACGTGCGGTCGCACGTCCGGCGCGTGCTCCTGCTCGTGCTCCCGCTCGGCGCCGCGGTCGGTCTCGTGGGCGCCCGTTTCTACAGCCTCGCGGGGATCGCCGCCCTGGCGGCCGTCGTGCTCGTCATCTCGCAGAACTCGATCGCGGTGACGACGTCGATCCCGCGCGCGCGCCACCGCTACGAACGCGCGATGATCGGCCGCTGGCTTCCCCAGATCGCCACCGGCGTCGGGCTCGCCGTCCTCTTCACGCTTCGTCTCATCACGTTCGACACCGCCCTCATCACGATCATCATCGCCTTCGCATCGACGGCGCTCGTCTACACGGTCTGGCAGCTCAGGGCGGTCGACTCCGGCGCCGAGCCGGTGCCGACGTCCGTCATGCGTGAGGGGCTCTTCTTCTTCGGAATCGCCGTCTCCTTCTCGGTGATGGTCGCGCTCGACAAGGTCGTCATCGGCAAGATGCTGCCGTACGCTGACCTCGCCGTCTACGCGACGATCTTCGCCGTGATGAAGGGGTTCGACTTCATCTTCTACTCGATCACCTTCGTGCTCATGCCCCGCGTCGGCGCCATGGAGACGGTGAGCCTCAAGCGCCTCAACGCGTCGATCGCGATCGTGGCGCTCGTCGTCGCGACCCTCTACCTGCTCCTGGGCGACGACGTCGTGCGGCTCCTGTTCGCGGGCCGCTACGACCAGGGCCTCTACCTCATCGCTCCTTTCGCCTTGTCGGGCATCCTCAAGCTGTTCTACTCTGTTCCCTCGAGCATCATCGGCGGCAGGCTCCCTCGGGCCGCGCTGCGAGATTTCCTGTGGTTCAACCTGGCCGGGATCGCGGTCAACGTCGCGCTCGACATCGTCCTGATCCGCGCCATGGGGCTCCTCGGAGCCGCCGTGGCGACGGCCATCGCGTGGGGCATCAGGGTGGCCGGAGGATACGTGGTCATCGCGCGCCATCGGGCCCACCTCGGGCCGGCGGGCGAGGGGCCGGAGGCGCTGTAGCGCACCCAAGCGGCCGGGCGGCCCTCGGCTTCCGGCACAGCGCGGCGAACCGGCGACCGCCGGGAGGCGGTCCTTGCGGAGGAACATCCAACACGAGGTACTCATGACGGCGAAGAAGAGGGCGAAGAGAGGCACGGCCGAGAAGGCGTCGGCGAAGCGGCCGGATCGGCGTCCGGTCGAGAGGGGTGCTAAGGGGCCCATCTTCGGCCCGAGGTCCACGTTGGTCGCCGTCGCGATCATCGTGGTGGTCGGGCTGGTCTTCTTCTGGCGCGTGCTCTTCCTGGGCGAGATCCTCACCGGCGGCGACGTCCTGGCCGGCGCGGCGATCTTCGAGCAGTACGCGACCGAGGAGATCTCGAAGGGCACCCTCCCGCTCTGGAACCCTTACATGTTCGGGGGCATGCCGTTCTTCGAGAGCATGACCTGGAGCGCGTTCGTCTACCCGAGCTTCTGGATCAACTTCGTCCTGGAGAAGATCCCCGGGGTCGACCTTCCCCGGCTCTTCTTCCTCGTGATGCACTACCTCCTCGCGGGCATCGGCACCTTCTTCTTCCTGCGATCGCGCGGCGTCGGACACGCCGGCGCCACGCTCGGGGGCGTCGCCTTCATGCTCTCGCCGCACCTGGTGGGGCTCGCCACGATCGGTCACGGCGGCAAGGTGCTCACGGCCGCCTACATCCCGCTCGTCATCATGGCGGCGATGAAGATCCTGGACGGCGGGGGACGACGGTGGGTGGCGATCCTGGCGCTCGTGGGCGGGCTCCAGTTCCTCGCGCGGCACGTGCAGGTCAGTTACTACACGTGGCTGATCGTTCTCGTGCTCCTCGTCTACTTCCTCGTCGCGGGACGAAGGCAAGGGGAGAAGTGGAACGTGCTCGGCGGGAGGACGGCCGCCGTCGTGGCGGCCGGGGTGCTCGCCGCCGCCCTCGCGGCGGTGCTCCTCCTGCCCGTCCTCCGGTACTCGGGCTTCTCGACGCGGGTGGCCCAGGGGGGCGGCATGGGCTTCGAGCAGGCCGTCCAGTGGTCGTTCCACCCGAAGGAGATCCTGACGTTCCTCGTCCCGTCGCTCTTCGGGCTCGCGAACGAGACGTACTGGGGCACGATGCCGTTCCAGCAGGTCTCGCACTACGTCGGGTACGTCGTCCTCGCGCTCGCCGCGATCGCCGTCGCCAGGAAACGCGACCGCGACGTCCGCTTCCTCGTCGTCCTTTTCGCGGTCGGGATCGTGCTGTCGTTCGGTCGGCACTTCGAGCCGCTCTACCGCGTTCTCTATGCCGTGCTCCCCGGCTTCAAGAGCTTCCGCGTCCCCGCCCTCTTCCTGCTCCTGTCACAGTTCGCCGCGGCGGCGCTCGCCGGACACGGCGCGTCGGTCCTCCTGGAAGAGACGGGTGGCGAACGGCGCTCCTGGCTCCGCTGGGCGATCGGAACCGCGGCGGTCGGCATCGTCGTCGGTCTCATCGTCGCGGCGGCGAAGAGCAGCGTGGCCCAGGCGGCCGCCACGGAGCTCATGAAGAGGCACGCGGGCGTGCCGGCGTCGGTCCTTCGTCAGCTCGGCTCGGACGCGGCTCGACTCGCCATCCGCGACGCCGGGATCCTCATCGCCTTCGCGGCGGCCGCGGGTGTGGCGATCTTCGTCACCGGGACCCGTAGACTGGCCGCGTGGATCTGCGCCGCGCTCCTCATCGGAATCGTCCTCTGGGACGTCGGCGTCGTGAACTCGCGTTTCATGAAGCCCGAGAGGATGCTGCCCCTCGACAGGTACTACCCGACCACCCCGGCGGTGGCGTATCTCAAGAGCCAGCCCGGCCCGTTCCGGATCGCTCCGGCGGGGCGGGAGTTCACCTCGAACGCCTGGATGTACCACAGGATCGAATCGATCGGCGGCTACCACCCCGCCAAGCTCACCGTCGTCGACAACCTCCTCGAGAAGGTCTCGATGGGGAATCTGAAGCTCTTCGCCACGCTGAACGTCAAGTACCTCGTTGGGGCGGAGGACTTCGAGCACCCGTTCTTCGAGCAGGTGGCGCCGGGAGTGCACGAGTACAAGAACACGCTGCCTCGGGTCTTCCTGATCGGGGACGCCAGACGTTCCAGCGGCCCGGACATGATGCTGCGCGAGTACCTCGTCGACAGCTTCCAGCCGTGGGAGTACGCGACGGTGCTCGATGAGCTCCCTGGACCGGTGGAGAGCGCCGAGGGAAGCACCGCGACCCTCGTCTCGCACACGCCCCGGGAGATCGAGGTCGTCACGAGCATCAGGCGGCCTTGTCTTCTCGTTTTCTCGGAGGTATACTATCCGCCGGGCTGGAAGGCGTTCGTGGACGGTACGGAGGTCGAGACCTACCGAACCAATTACGCCTTCCGTTCGGTATATCTTGAGTCGGGGGAGCACACCGTCGTGATGCGGCACCGGTTGCCGTCGCTCCTCGCGGGACTTGCCATCAGCATCGCGGCGGCCGTCGCGATCGCGGCGCTGGCCGTGCTGCCGGCGAAGAGGAACCGCTCATGAAGGTGATGGTGGTCGTGCCGACCTACAACGAGCGCCAGAACATCGAGGAGCTGGCGCCGAAGGTCCTGTCGCAGCTCCCGGACGCCGAGCTCCTGATCGTCGACGACGGGTCGCCGGACGGGACCGGGGAGTACGCCGACGGGTTGGCCGAGCGGGACCCGAGGGTCCACGTCCTGCACCGCCCCGGGAAGATGGGGCTGGGGTCGGCATACGTCAAGGGCTTCAAGTACGCCCTCGGCACGAAGGCCGATCTCGTCATCCAGATGGACGCCGACTTCTCCCACGATCCCAACGTCATCCCGGATCTCGTGGAGAAGATGGGCGAGTACGACGTCGTCATCGGGTCGCGCTACATCACAGGCGCGAACGTGGTGAACTGGCCGCTGAGGAGGCTCTTCCTCAGCTACTTCGCCAACGTCTACACGCACATCGCGACCGGTCTCCCGCTCCGGGACTCGACTGGTGGGTTCAAGTGCTTTCGCCGAAACGTGCTCGAGTCGATCGATCTCGACGCCGTACGATCCGACGGCTACTCGTTCCAGATCGAGATCAACTTCCGGTGCTGGCGAAAGGGCTTCTCGATGCGCGAGATCCCCATCATCTTCGTCGACCGGCACTCCGGCACGTCGAAGATGTCCCGGCGGATCGTATGGGAAGCGATGTGGTTGGTTTGGCGCCTGAGGTTCGACAGGATTCTCGGGAGGCTGTAGCGCCTCGGGAGGCGCTCGACCTCTCGATCGTCATCGTCGGGTACAACAGCCGTGAGCCCCTCGGCGAATGCCTCGCGTCGATCCGCGATCATCCGTCTCGCGCGAGCTGCGAGACGATCGTGGTCGACAACGAGTCGTCGGACGGGACCGGCGACTTCATACGCGAGAACTTCCCGTGGGTCCGCCTCTACGAGAACGCGGCGAACGTCGGGCTCGCGAAGGCGGTGAACCACGGGATCGCCGAGTCCCGCGGTCGTTACGTCCTGGCGCTCAACCCCGACATCGTCGTGACCGAAGGGTCGCTCGATCGTCTGATCCAGTTCATGGACGAGCACGAGGACGCCGGGATCGCGGGTTCGAAGCTGTTGAACACCGACGGATCGCTTCAGTACTCGTGCCGCAGGTTCTACACGTTCTGGACGCTGCTCCTCAGGCGGACGTTCCTGGGGAAGATATTCAAGGAGAGCCGCGCGCTTCGCGACTACCTCATGCTCGACTACGACCACGAGGAGTCGCGCGAGGTCGACTGGATCATCGGGGCCTGCATGTTCGTGAGGAAGCGGGCGCTCGACGCGGTGGGCCTCATGGACGAGCGGTTCTTCCTGTATTTCGAGGACGTCGACTGGTGCTTCCGCATCTGGCGGGGCGGGTGGAAGGTCTACTACGTCGCCGACTCCGTCATGAGACACCGGTACGCCCGTGAGAGCGCGCGGCCGGGCCTCTCGAGACAGCTCCTCATGCACGTGATGTCGCTCTTCCTCTTCTACGAGAAGTGGGGAAAGGTCATCTACGCCGTGAAGAAGTACCGCCGTGTCGTGCTCCGGACCGTTCTGCTCCTCTCGGATCTCGTGGCCATCAACCTCGGCTTCGCGCTCGCGTACCTGTTGAGATCGAGCCTCAAGGGCCTCCTCGAGAAGCCGATGTTCGGGGTCGAGATCTACGCGCCGTTCCTCGTGTTCGCGAACATCGTCTTCGTGGTCTCGTTCGCGTTCTTCGGCCTGTACGACGCGAGAAGCGGGCGCGAGCCCGGCAGCGATCTCTTCCTGAAGGTGTTGCGTGCGGCGGCGGTCTCCGCGATCATAATGATGGCGAGCACGTTCCTGACCTCGCAGACCCTCTACTCGAGGGTGCTCGTCGGGACGTTCAGCGTCCTCACCGTCGTCCTCGTGACGGCGCTCAGGATGCTCCTCCGCACGGCCCACCGGCACGTCAGGGCCGGGCGCTTCGACCTCAAGCGCGTCGCGATCGTGGGAACGGGTGAGACCGCCGAGCGGATCGCCCGCCGCCTCGTGGCCAACTCGGAACTGGGCTACGACCTGGCGGGCCTCGTCGCCACCGGCGACGAGCCGCGGAGCACCGGCTTCCCGGTCATCGGGAAGCTCGAAGACCTCCCGCGGCTCATCGACGAGCTGCGGGTCGGGGAGGTGGTCTTCGCCGAACCCGAGCTCTCACACGACGAGATCGCCGACTTCCTCCTCACGGCGAGGAGAAGCACGGTCGACGTCAAGATGGTCTCCGGCCTCACGGGTATTCTGACGCAGCGGGCCCGCGTCGAGGAGTTCCTCGATCTCCCGGTCGTCTCGTTCGAGCGCGAGGCGCTCCTGAGAGCGGGCGCCGGCGCGAAGCGGGCGATCGACTTCGTGCTCGCCGGCTGCCTCCTCGTCCTCTGGTCCCCCTTCCTCGCGCTGACGGCGCTGGCCACGGCGACGAGGGGCGGTCCTCTCTCGAAGACGGAGAGGGCCGGCCTCGACACGAAGCCCTACGACATGTACACGCTCCGACCGACGGAGAGGCCCTCGGCGCTCAGGCGTTTCGTCGATCGCCACGGGCTCTCCCGCTTCCCGGCCGTCGTGAACGTCTGGAACGGGGAGATGAGCTTCGTCGGCCCGGAGCCCGTGGAGCCGTCGAGGGTCGACGAGTTCGGCCGGCGAGAGCGCGTCCGCTTCGACGCGCGCCCCGGCCTCACGGGCCCGTCGCAGACATCTCTCGCCTCGGGCGGCGCGGACGGGAGTCCTGCCGCGCTCGAGGTGTACTACGTGCAGAACTGGTCTCTCGGGGGCGACGTCAAGATCCTGCTCAGATGGATCGGGCGTTGCCTCGGCGGCCGCTGTTCATGCTGACCGGACCGCCGCGACGGCGTCCCGGCCGCGGAGGCGGGGAGGGGAGAACCGCGTGAATCCCGAACGAAGACGAAACAAAGGAAGGGCCTCGATGAAGATGCTCCGCGTGACGTGCTTCTTGATGGCGACGGCCGTGTTCGCCGCGGCCGCCGGTGCCGACGGGTGGGAGACCGTGGACATCGGCGGCGATCCCGGGGACCAGCCGAGGATCCTCGACATGACGATCGACGTCAACGTCGTGTGGCTCTCGTCGAAGAACGAAGGCCTCTACGCGTACGACGGGGTGGAGTGGGTCCATCACGTCATGGCGGACGAAGGACTCCGGTGGAACGACTACGGGTACGTGATGTTCGCTGACGCCGCGCGCGAGAAGTGGGTGACCCGCGATCGGGTGGGACCCGACCCCTGGTCGTTCAGCTACACCGCCGACCGGCTCGACGACGCTCTGACGCTCACCGACAAGACGGACGACGTGTGGACCTACTACTCGTGGGACGACGCAGAGCCAGCCGAGTTCATCAATCCCAGGGTGTTCTCGATCGCCGAGGACAGCGAGGGCAACAAGTGGTTCGGCTATCGGGATGAGGACCACCTCAGCATCGGGGTCGTCTCCTACCTGATCGAGAACGACCCGACCACGACGGACGACGACTGGCGGCACTACGACAACGCCCTGGAGCCCTACCTGACCCAGTTCTACGACGACGACGTCCGGGCCCTCGCAATCGACCACGACGAGAGGCTCTGGATCGGCTACCACGAACGAGGAGTCGACGTCTGGGATTACGGCGACATCGACGACTGGGAGGACGACGTGTGGACGCACTACGACGTCACCAACGGCCTCCCGTCGAATCTAGTCCATACGATCTACGTTGCGCAGGATGGCAGGGTCTGGGTCGGGACGCTCAACGGCCTCGCATTCTACAATCCACGGAACGACAGCTGGACGACGATCCCGGGCGACGAACTGCCCGGGATTCAGGCCAGAACCATCGACGAGGACCTCCTGAACTACCTCTGGATCGGGACCGAGGACGGCGTGAGGCTGCTCTACCCGAACGGCACGGCAGTTGCTCTCAGAGATGTGCCCTCTGCCGCCGGGCTGGCGGGGAAGCGGATCGATGCCGTCGGCGTGGACGGTCTGGACGGCCACGTCTGGGCCCTGGCCCTGGAAGAGGTCACCCAGACGACGACCCTGCATCGCCTGGCGTCGGGGTACGTGCCTTGGTCGAAGGAGACCTTCTACGTCTACCCGAATCCCTGGCGGTCGGACACGTACGACCCGATCGTCAACGTGCGCGGTGTTCCGGATGGTACGAAGATCGAGATCTTCGACATCGCCGGCGAGCGTGTCCGCGCGCTCGCGACGCGCGAGCAGCCGTACGGATGGGACCTCCTCGACGCCTCTTCGAACAAGGTGCCGAGCGGCGTCTACATCGTGAGGGCCGAGCCGCCGCAGGGCGACGCCATAGTCACCAAGGTCGCGGTCATCTGGTAGAACATGCCTGAGACGAGAGACAAGGTACGCACACTGATCGTCGGCGCGGGCTCCGCAGGTCGCATGGCGGCCGAGGAGATGTCCGTTCGCCCCGAGCACGGGTACGTCGTCATCGGGTTCCTCGACGACGACCCGGAGAAGCTCGGTAGCGAGGTCGTGGGCGCGCCGGTCCTCGGAAGGACCGGCGACCTCGTGGCGCTCGCGAGCGAGCACGACGTCCAAGAGATCGTGATCGCGATCCCCTCGGCGTCGGGCCACACGATCCGCGAGGTCGTCCGCCTCTGCGAAGAGGCCGGCACGTCGTTCAAGATCGTCCCGGGCGTCTGGGAGATCCTCCTCGGGAACGTCAGGATCAGCCAGATCCGCGAGGTGACCCTCGACGACCTCCTCGGCAGGGAGACCGTGGCGCTCGACACGGAGGAGATGACCGGCTACCTGAAGGGAAAGCGGGTCCTCGTGACGGGCGCGGGCGGATCGATCGGATCGGATCTCGTGAGGCTCGTCGCGGGGTTCGGGCCCGAGAAGCTCGTGTTGATGGGGCGGGGCGAGAACAGCGTCTTCGAGATCGACCAGGAACTCTCGCTCGACTACCCCGACGTCGAGAAGGTGGCGGTGATCGGAAGCGTGACCGACGAGGTCGCCGTCGAGAAGGTCTTCCAGGAACACCGACCCGAGATCGTCTACCACGCGGCGGCGCACAAGCACGTCCACCTCATGGAGTACTTCCCCGACGAGGCGATCAAGAACAACGTCGTCGGGACGCGAGCGCTGATCGACGCGGCTGTCAGGTACGGCGCCGACCGCCTCGTGCTCCTCTCGACCGACAAGGCGGTGCGGCCGCACGGCGCCATGGGAGCGTCGAAGCGTCTCGCCGAGCTCCTTCTCATGCAGAGGGCGCGCGCCGGCTGTTCGACGAAGCTCGTGGCGGTGCGCTTCGGCAACGTGCTCGGGAGCCGCGGGAGCGTCGTGCCGATGTTCCGTCAGCAGATCCGCCTCGGCGGCCCCGTCACCGTGACGCACCCCGATGTCACCCGCTACTTCATGACGATCCGCGAGGCGGCCATGCTCGTCCTCGAGGCCGGGTTCATCGGCGAGGGGGGCGAGGTGTTCGTGCTCGACATGGGCGATCCCATCAGGATCGCCGAGCTCGCCGAGCATCTGATCCGGATGTCGGGCCTCGAGCCCGGCAAGGACATACAGATCCAGTTCAAGGGCCTCCGCCCGGGCGAGAAGCTCCACGAGGAGCTGTGGTGCTCGGAGGAGACCCTCTCGAGAACCGCGTACGACAAGATCCTCATCGTGCAGTCGAACTCCAACGACGAGATCGAGGATCTCGACACAACGATCGCTCGCCTCGAGGGCCTCGCTCGCGCCGGCGACCGCGAGGAGGTCAGGAGAGAGCTCGGCCGGATTTTCCCCGACATCGGACGGAAGCGTGACGACGAGAGCGACACAACCTGCAATTGAGGGTGGCGTCCCCGTACGGGACGAGTTCCTGCCCTTCGCCCGCCCGTCGATCGGGCGAACGGACATCGAGCGCGTGGTCGAGACGCTCAAGTCCGGCTGGCTGACCGTCGGCCCTCGAACGAGGGAGTTCGAGCAGATGGTCGCCAGCTACGTGGGGGTCGAGAAGGCCGCCGCCGTGCACTCGTGCACCGCCGGCCTCCACCTCTCGATGGTCGCGCTCGGCGTGGGGAAGGGCGACGAGGTCGTGCTTCCCGCGCTCAACTTCGCGGCGGCGCCCAACATGGTCCTCCACAGGAGGGCCACGCCGGTCCTCGTCGACATCGACCCCGACACGCTCAACGTCACGCCCGAGATCCTCGAGGCCGCCATCACCGAGAAGACGAAGCTCCTCCTGCCGCTCCACTTCGCGGGCAGGCCGTGCGACATGGAGGGGATCCTCGACCTCGCGCGTTCGAGAGGCCTCAAGGTGCTCGGAGACGGTGCGCACGCGATCGGCGCGCGATACCCGACGGGGAACGTCGGCGCGCTCGCGGACGCCACGTCGTTCAGCTTCTACGTGACGAAAGGCATCACGACCGGCGAGGGCGGAATCGTCACGTCCCCCGACAGGGACTTCATCGGAAGGGTGAGGCGGCTCTCCCTGCACGGCATGTCGAGCGGCGCGTGGAAGCGATACAGCGACAAGGGCCCGTGGTACTACGAGATCCTCGAGCCGGGCTTCAAGTACAACATGAACGACATGCAGGCGGCCCTCGGGCTGTGTCAGATGGAGCGCGTCGACGTGTTCCGCGACGACCGCGTCAGCATCGCGGAGGCCTACTCCCGCGAGCTCGCGCAGGTCGACGGGGTGGTCGTTCCGCCGCCCGTGACCGAGGGCCTGCACGCCTGGCACCTCTATCCGATCCAGATCGAGACCGACGCCCTCTCGATCGACAGGAACCGGTTCATCCTCGCCCTCCTCGAGGAGGGGATCGGCGTCAGCGTGCACTTCATTCCGATCCACTACCATCCCTTCTACCGCGACTACTACGGCGCCGGGATGGGCGCGCTCCCCGTGACGGAGCGGTACTTCGACCGCTCCATCTCCCTTCCGATCTACCCGTCGATGACCGAGGACGACGCGCGGGACGTCGTGACGGCGGTCGCCAAGCTCCTGCGCCACTACAGGAGGTAGGTCGCTGCCGTGGATATCGAGGTCGCGCACGAGGCTGTCCCGGCGGAGTGGGACGACCTCGTCCGGAAGGACGAGGCCGCCACGTTCTTCCACACGTCCGGCTGGGCGCGCGCCCTGTCGGCGTCGGCCGGACGCTTCCGTCCTCTCTTCCTGCTCGCGAGGACCGAAGGCCGGCTCGTCGCGGGGATCCCGGCGCTCGTGAGCGAGCGGGCGGGCTTCCGGATCGTCTCATCGATGCCGTTCGGGACCTTCGGAGGCCCCGTCGTGAGACCCGGCGCGCCCGCGGGGGCGGTCGCCGCACTCGTCGACGCGTTCCGCGGTGAGGCGGCCGGCCTCAGGACGGCGTCGGCCCACCTCGTCGATTTCGCTTCCCGGCTCCCGGACGGGATCCCGGGGTTCGAGACCGTCGAGGAGGAAGCGCAGATCGTGCGCCTCGACCGCGACTACGAGGAGCTCTCGAGCCGCTTCAAGCCGTCGGCCCGAAACAAGATCCGAAAGGCGCTGAAGGCCGGAGTCGAGGTCCGGCGGGCGTCGAGCGAGGGGGACTTCCTCGCGTACCACGAGATGCTGGCCGCGAGCGAGAGGAAGTGGGGGGTCGACTCCGGGTTCGGAGCGGAGTTCTTCACGGAGCTGGCCCGGCTCGAGGGCGACGCCGTCCAGATGTGGATCGCGGAGCACGACGGCCGCATCATCGCGGGCGACCTCAACTTCGCGCTTCACGGGATGATCATGAACTGGGGAAACGTCTCGCACGAGAGCGCCAGGCGTCTGGCGCCCAACAACCTCCTCCACGCCGTCGGCATCGAGGAGGGGTTGCGCGCCGGGTGTTCGACGTATAATCTCGGATCGAGCGCCGGCATCAAGGGCGTCGAGGCGTTCAAGGAGTCGTTCGGAACCGAACGCGTTCGTTTCCGCTGGTACCGGGCCGAGAAGACCTGGTACCGCGCGATCAAGTCTCGGGGTTCGAGTCGGCGAAGGAGCAGCTCGTGAAAACGTCTTCCAGGATCCTGCTGGCTGTCGCCGTGGCGGTGCACATCCTCTTCATCATCTCGCTCGTGCACCCGAGCCACTTCCTGAATCCGCTCTTCCCGGAGGGAGTCCACAACATCGGCGACGGGCCCGCCGCCGACTACTTCGCCTTCTACCAGGCCGGGAGGTACGTGCTCGACGGCGACGACATCTACCGGCGCCCCATGGAGGACCCCGACCGGGTCGTGCCGTACGCCTACTTCTACCGTTACCTGCCGTTCGTCGCCTACACGATCGGCGTGGCGTCGAACGCGGTCGGACCGTGGCCCGCGTACTGGATCTGGGTCGTGATCGTGGAGCTCTTCCTCGCCGCCGCGATCTGGGCGACGAGGAAGATGGTGACGGACCTCGACCTCTTCGCCCGCCTCGCCACGATGTGGCTCCTGTTCACGCCGTTCTACATAGAGCAGTACATGGGACAGCTGAACTTCGTGATGGGCGTGCTCGTCTTCGCCGCGGCGCTCTCGTACGCGCGCGGGCGGATGCGGGCGTTCGACACCTGGTGGATCCTGAGCGTGCTCATCAAGCACCTCACGATCCTCTACGTTCCGATTCTCTTTCGGCTCAAACGCTACCGGACGATCGCGATCGCCGTTCTCCTGCTCGTCCTGACGACGCTCCCGTACTTCCTCATGAGGACGTCGGGCGTCGGCCACCTGAAGCACGACAATTTCAATCTGTCGCTCTATCCGTTCCCCGGGAACTTCGGCGTCCTCGCGCTCGTCATGGTGCTCAAGATGCACCTCTTCCCGCGCGCCTCCGAGATCGCCACGCACATCGGCCCGCTCAAGCTGTCGATCACGAGGTTCCTCGTGCTGGGCACGATGCTCGTCCCGACTCTCGTCAGTCTCTGGATCACGCTCAAGCGGAAGCCGTTCGACTTCATCGAGTCGCTCGCGCTCTGGACGATGGTCTACTTCTTCGTCTTCCGGGAGGTCTGGGAGTACCACTACGTGCTCCTGCAGCCGCTCTTCGTCCTGTTCTACGCGAAGACGAGGGCGCGGGTCCTGTGGGTGATCTTCGCGCTCGCGGCCGCGCCGACGCTCTTCGTGCTCTACGACGTGCCGATGGACGATCCCGAGATCTACTGGTCGGCCTTCGAGCACATCCTGAACCACACCTTCAAGGTCGTCCCGCTCGTGTGGCTCTTCGTGTGGGTGGCCGCCGGCTACTACAGGCGGCACGCCAGGAGAATGGAGAGCGTCCCGGACAACGGCCTGGCCATCACGCTGTGATCGCCGCGCCCTGATCGGCGCGGCGGCCGGCCGACCTCCTCTCGCCGGGGAGATCGAGGCACCATGAGGATCGCATACCTGTCGATCGGCGGGCACATCCATACCGAGCGCTGGCTTCGCTACTTCGTCGAGCGCGGCCACGACGTGCACCTGTTGACCGTCCAGCCGGCGCCGATCGAGGGGGTCAAGGTCTACGACATCCGGACGGGAATCCCCCTGAAACCCGTCCACTACGCCGTGGCCCTCAGGCGGGTGCGGCGGATCCTCGCGGCGATCGAGCCCGATCTCATCCACACGCACTTCCTGACGGGATACGGCTACTGGGGAGCCTTCTCCGGGTTTCGCCCGTTCATCATGACGGTCTGGGGCGACGACGTATACCTGACGCCGCACGCCTCGTTCCTGAAGGGCGTGCTCGCCCGCTTCGTGCTTCGCCGCGCCGACCTCGTGACCGGCGACTCGGAAGACATCCTGGATCACGCCGTGAAGATGGGGGCGAAGCAGGAGGTCTGCCACGTCGTGCAGTGGGGGGTCGATCTCAAGAGCTTCCGGCCCGACGCGCCCTCCGACGTGCGACGGCGGCTCGGCATCCCGGAGGACGCGCCCGTCGTCATCAGCATCCGGAGCTTCACGCAGGCCTACTACAACATCGATGTGATCGTGCGGGCGATCCCACGGATCCTCGCGGAGCGCCCGGAGACGCACTTCATCATCGCCGGCAACGAGGGCGACGACACCGAGCTCAGGAGCCTCGCCACGGGGCTCGGGATCGACGAGCGCGCACACTTCGTCGGCAGGATCCCTCACGAGGATCTGCCGGCCTACCTGGTCACCTCCGACGCGTTTCTGACGGTGCCGTCGGTCGACGCGACGCCCGTATCGCTCCTCGAGGCGATGGCGTGCGGCTCGCCGCCCGTCATCTCGAGCCTCCCGTCCGCCCTCGAGTGGGTCACGGACGGGGAGAGCGGCCTCGTCGTGCCGCCCAAGGACCAGGAGGCCCTCGAGGGGGCCGTCCTGCGGCTCATCGACTCGCCTGACCTGCGGGCGCGGATCGCGGAGAAGACGGTCGCGCGGGTCCGGGCGGGCGCCGACCACGAGGCGCACATGGCGACGATGGAACGGCTGTGCGAGGAGCTCGTGTCGAAGTGGAGGTCGGGCGATGGAGGCCGCTAGGACGGTCACGGTCGTGATGCCGACGCGCGACAGGAAGAAGCTCCTCCGCGAGACCCTCGCGTCGCTCGCCGGTCAGACCTATCCCGCGGAGTCGATCGAGGTCGTCGTGGTCGACGACTGCTCCAGCGACGGAACGCTCGAGTTCCTGCGCGAGCTCGAGACTCCGCTCTCGCTCGTCCCCATCCGCCACGAGGTCAACAAGGGACGCGCCGCCGCCCGCAACACGGCGCTCAGAGCGGCGACCGGCGACCTCGTCGTCTTCGTCGACGACGACATGCGGTGCGACCAGGATCTGATCCGCGCGCACGTTCGGTTTCACGAGACCCACCCGAAGGCGATGGTGATCGGTAGCGCCGTCCAGGCCCCCGAGCTCGGACGCTCGACCGTCTTCAGGTACCTCGACGAGATGGGGGTGCACAAGCTCACGTCGGGATCCCGCGCGCCCTCCCGGTACTTCGTGACGAACAACGCATCGATCCCGCGCGGGCCGATCATCGCCGTCGGGCTCTTCGACGAATCGTTCAGGAAGTACGGCTTCGAGGACACGGAGCTCGCCTTCCGCCTCGAGGACCAGGCCGACCTCACGACCTGGTTCTGCGGAGAGGCCGTGGCCTACCACCTCCACGCCCAGACCCTGGACGGCGTCCTCGAGAAGCGCCGCGACGCGACGCTGCCACTCCTCCGCCTGATCGAGAGGCACCCCGAGCGCGCCGCCGAGCTCTCGGCGGACGCGCTCATGCCTCTCTCGCCCGACGACGGCGCCGGCATGAGGGCGAAGAAGCTTCTCGTCCGCTGGGCGACGAACGGACCGTGCTTCGCCGCGACGCGGGCCCTGGCTCGCGCCTTCCGGCTCGGTCCCTTCTCCCGCCGCGTGATGGTCTACCTCATCGCGCACGAGTACCGCCTGGGACTCGCCGAGAACGTCGCGTCCCGGGCCTCCTGAGGCCACCCCCCCCGCGTGTCCGTTGCGAAGCGCCTTTCCGAAGCGCCTTTCCGATGCACTGCTCCGACGCACCGACCCGACGCACCCGGCCGACCCGCCGTCTCTGAGTCACGTCCCGTTGCAGAAGAGGAGGCCGCCGGCCTTCCCGGCGACCTGGGACTGCAACATTCCGGCGCGCTCCCTCACGCGGAGAGGCAGAGAGCCCCTGCTTGAGGCCCTCCGCGGCTCCTCGAGGCGGGAGGGGGGAGCCCGCGACCGATGGCACGGTCTTTGCATGATGTCAGGGAAGACAGCTGAATAGAGAGGCGTTCCCTGCCATGCTCGTGAGCAGTCGCCAGGTCGTGGGCTGATCCCCTATCCAGAGAATGAGTCGTCTGAACCTGTTGCACGGCAGACGCGGGGAACGCTCTCCTCTCAGAACGGCCCGCCTTCAAGGCGGGCCGTTCCGGTTTTCAGCCACCCCACACATCCACACCTCGCGCCGACCGGTCGTATCCCGTCCGCCGAGCCCGCCTGAACGGCCCTAGTGCCTTTCCGTTGACAGGTTATGGGCCCTCTGCTAGACTCGCGCTCAACTTGGGACCGGGGAGGCGTTCCGCGTCGGCCGGGCGAGAAGGTTCGTCCGTCCTCGATCTTGTACGCGCGCCGGAGGATCGACGCATGGACGACGTCGAGAGGATCGCCCAGGAGGTCATGCGGAGGCTCAAGGGGAATGACCCCGGCGATGCCGCCACGGGCGGTGGGATCCCCGTGACCGTTTCGGCCCGGCATATCCACGTTGCCCGCGGCGTGCTCGACGCCCTCTACGGTGAGGGCTACCAGCTGACCAAGCTCCGCGATCTCGGTCAGCCCGGCGAGTTCGCATCCGGCGAGACCGTGACGGTGGTCGGACGCTCGATGCGGGCGATCGAGGACGTCAGGCTCCTGGGACCTGTCAGGACCTACACCCAGGTGGAGATCTCGAGGAGCGACGCGATGCGGCTCGGGATCGACCCGCCGGTGCGGCGCTCGGGTGACCTCGTCGGCAGCGAGCCGATCACGCTCGTCGGCCCGGCGGGGACGGTGGCGCTCAAACAAGGGGCCGTCAGGGCCACGCGCCACATCCACATGAACGACCGGGACGCGGCCGTCCATCGGGTGAAGGACGGCGACCTCGTCAGGGTCAGATTCCCAGGCGAGCGGGCCCTGGTCTTCGAGAACGTGCTCGTCCGCGTCGGGGGCAGTTCCGCCCTCGAGCTCCATCTCGACACCGACGACGCGAACGCGGCGGACGTGCGGCCCCGAACCACGGTAGAGATCCTGCGCTGACCCGCGGTGGGTGAGCACGAAACTTCCGGAGGTGAAACCCTTGCCCGGTCTTGCGCTCGGCATGGTGGAGACGAGGGGCGTGATCGGCCTGATCGAAGCGGCCGACGCGATGGTGAAGACGGCCAACGTGGAGCTCACGAAGTACGAGAGGATCGGCGGGGGATACGTCACGGCGCTCGTTCGCGGTGACGTCGGCGCTGTGAAAGCATCCGTGGCCGCGGGCGCGGAGGCGGCCGCCAAGGTCGGCGAGCTCGTCTCGTATCACGTGATCCCCGCGCCGCACGACATGCTCGAGGACATCATGCTCACCTAGCCGTGTCGCCGCGCGTACTGACGCCGGCTGGGCGGACGTGATGCACACTGTTACCGAACCCGGAACGACACCCTCCAGGAGGACGCGATGGGCGAGGCCCTTGGCATGATCGAGACGAGAGGTTTCGTCGGCATGGTAGAGGCTTCGGACGCCATGGTGAAGGCCGCGAAGGTGACCCTCGTACACTACGAGAAGGTCGGCGGTGGCTACGTCGCAGCCATCGTTCGCGGCGACGTCGCGGCGGTGAGGGCCGCCGTCGACGCGGGCGCCGCAGCCGCCGGCAAGGTCGGCGAGCTCATCTCGACGCACGTCATCCCCAAGCCGCACGAGAGCCTGGAAGACGTGCTCCCGATCGGCAAGGCCGCGATGGCCAAGGTGAAGTAAGGCGGACGCCGGCAGCGACGGCGGCAGGGGACCTGTGTGCCCGCCCGGGCCTCGGGAACCCTGCAGCGCGAGCGCGCCGGGCAGCGCGGGATGCCGCGAGAGTGAGGCCATGAATCTCGGTAAGGTCGTCGGCACGGTCGTCTCGACCCACAAAGACGAGAAGCTCACCGGCACGAAGCTCCTGGTGGTCAAGCAGATCGACCCCCAGGGGAACGAGACTGGGTCGTACGTCGTGGCCATCGACGCCGTCGGCGCCGGGCCCGGAGAGGTCGTGCTCTACGCCAGCGGCAGTTCCGCCCGCCAGACCGCCATCACTGAGAACCGACCCGCGGACGCCGTGATCATGGCGATCGTCGATTCGGTCGAGGTCGAGGGCGATCTCGTCTACAGCAAGTCCTAAGGGTGGCGATCCCGGGCGCGGACGAGTCTGAGGAAGGCACTCCCAGGGCTCGGTCCTTCGCCACAGGCGGGGTCGCCGTTCCATCTTGAGGAACCATGCCCGTGAGCAGAGAGGATCTCTCGATCGAGTCGCTCGTTGGCAAGGTCGTCGATGAGCTGACGGCGCGGGGGGCGACCCTCGCGGCGCCGGAGGCGCCTCCGGCGTTCGACGGCCGCGGGATTCTCGAGGACATCGACAGCGCCGTCCGGGCCGCCCGAACGAGCTTCGAGTCGTCCCGCGGGATCACGCTCGAACGCCGCGGCGCCATGATCGACGCGATGAAGCGCGCCGCCCTCGAGAACGTGGAGCGCCTCTCTCGCATGGCCGTCGAGGAGACCGGCCTCGGACGCCTCGAGGACAAGATCCGCAAGAACACGCTCGTCGCGACGCGGACGCCCGGGCTCGAAGACCTGGCCCCGGTGGCGTTCTCCGGAGACCACGGGCTCACGATCGTCGAACGGGCTCCGTACGGCGTCATCGGCTCCGTCACGCCCTCCACGAACCCGTCCGAGACGATCATCTGCAACGCCATCGGCATGGTCACCGCCGGGAACGCCGTCGTTTTCAATCCCCACCCGAGCGCGCGCGCGGTCTCCCTCACGACGATCGACGTCCTCAATCGAGCCATGTCGGAGGCCGGCGGCCCCAGGGCCCTTCTCTACGCGGTCAGCGAGCCGTCGATCGAGACGGCACAGGCGCTCATGGACCATCCCGGGATCGACCTCCTCGTGGTGACGGGAGGCCCGGGCGTCGTCCGCGCCGCCATGCAATCCGGCAAGAAGGTCATCGCGGCGGGGCCGGGCAACCCGCCGGTCATCGTGGACGAGACCGCCGAGATCGAGAGGGCGGCCCGCGACATCATCGCCGGGGCCAGCCTCGACAACAACATCGTCTGCATCGCGGAGAAGGAGATCATCGCCGTCCGGAAGATCGTTCCCGAGCTCAAGTCCGCGCTCGTGGCGGCCGGAGCCGTCGAGCTCAAGGGCCAGGCGATCGATCGCGTGACCGCTCTCGTCGTCGAGGAGAACCTCGGCGCTGGGAGGAGTTCCCGGATCGCCAGGGAGTTCATCGGGAGAGACGCCTGCACGATTCTCCGCGCGGCGGGGCTCCCGTGCCCGGAAGATGCCCGCATCGCGTTCTTCGAGACCGACCGCGACCACCCGCTCGTCTGGAGCGAACAGATGATGCCGATCATCCCGCTCGTCGCGGCGGAGACCGCGCGGGAGGCGATCGACCTCGCGAAGCTCGTCGAGAGGGGCTACCGCCACACGGCCGTCGCGCACTCGAGGAACATCGACGTCCTCTCGGGAATGGCCAGGCTGATGGACGTCTCGATCTTCGTCAAGAACGGCCCGTCGTACGCGGGGCTCTCCTTCGGCGGAGAAGGGTTCGCAAGCTTCACGATCGCGAGCCCGACCGGCGAGGGCCTCACGTCGGCGAAGGACTTCACGCGCGAGCGCCGCTGCACGCTCGTCGACTACTTCAGGATCGTGTAGGCGGACGCAGCGGAGGAAGAACGTGGCGCAGCCGGTTGCGAAGGCGATCGAGAAGGCGGGGGTGGTCGGGGCCGGCGGGGGAGGCTTCCCCACGCACGTCAAGGCGAGTGCTTCCGTCGACGTCCTCCTCGCGAACGGCGCCGAGTGCGAGCCGCTCCTGAGGTCCGACAGCGAGCTCATGCTCTCGGACGCCGAGAAGGTCGTCCGGGGGACCGAGCTCATGAGGGAGGCGGTCGGCGCGACGCGCGCGATCGTGGCCCTCAAGCGCAAGAACGCGGCCGCGATCGATGCAGTCCGGCGGGCGATCGCCGACGGCAGCGCCGTCGAGGTCCTGATCCTCGACAACGTCTACCCGGCGGGCGACGAGTTCCTGCTCGTCTTCGAGGCGACGGGGCGCGTGATCCCCGAGGGCGGCATCCCGCTCGACGTCGGCGTCGTCGTGAACAACGTCACGACGCTCTCGCAGGTCGCGGACGCCGTCGAGGGACGACCGGTCACCTCCCGGCTCGTCACGGTCCAGGGAGAGGTAGCGACCCCGACGACGCTCCGCGTCCCGATCGGGGCGCCGATCGGCGAGGTCGTCGAGCTTGCCGGAGACGCCACCATCGAGGACCCGGCCGTCATCGTCGGCGGCCCGATGATGGGACGGCTCGCCCGTGACATGTCGGAGCCCGTCACGAAGACGGTCGCCGGGCTGATCGTGCTCAAGCGCGATCACCGTCTGGTGACGACGCGCGCGGCGACCCCGGCGCACGTGCTCCGCGTGGCGCGCGCCGCGTGCTGCCAGTGTCTCGCGTGCACGGAGCTCTGCCCGAGGTGGCTGCTGGGGCACGATCTCATGCCGCACCGGACCGTCCGCGCGGTTCAGTACGACACGCTGCCGGAGGATCACGCGCACATCACCTCCGCGTTCCTCTGCTGCGAGTGCGGGATGTGCGAGCTCTTCGCGTGTCCGCTCGGGATCCAGCCGCGGGCGATCCTCGCGTCGCTCAAGGCGGAGCTCACGCGACGGGGGGTCGCGAACCCGCACCACCGCGCGGACCTCACGCCCGACGGGGTGCGCGAGTACAGACAGATACCATCGGGACGCCTGGTGCAGAGGCTCGGGCTCACCGAGTACGACCGTCCGGCGCCTCTCGACGACCGGGCGGTCGTGCCCGCGACCGTCACGCTGGCGATGCTCCAGCACGCCGGCGCGCCGGCGGTGCCGGCGGTCGCCGCGGGAGACCGGGTCCTCGCGGGCGACGTCGTGGGGGAGATCCCCGAGGGGAAGCTCGGCGCACGGGTCCACGCCAGCATCGACGGAACGGTACGCTCGGTGAGCGGCGAGGGGATCGTCATCGACGCGGGATAGCGGGAAGCGGCGGCATCCGCCGCCGCCCTGCACCGACACTGCCGCGGAACGGAGGATCGTGCACGTGAGGGAAGCGATCGGCCTTGTGGAGACCGTCAGCATCGCCGTCGGCGTGATGATCGCCGACGAGATGGCGAAAACGGCCGACGTCGAGATCCTCGAGGCGACGGCGATCTGCCCCGGCAAGTACATGGTCCTGATCGCCGGAGACGTGTCGTCGGTCGAGTCGTCACTCGAGCGTGGGATCGCGGTGGGCGGCGACGTCGTGGTCGACACGCTCTTCATCCCGCACGTCCACCCGCAGGTCTTCCCGGCGATCCTCGCGGCAACGACGGTCGACACGCTCGGAGCCACGGCGGTCGTCGAGACGTTCACTGTCGCCTCGTCGATCCTCGCGGCCGACGCGGCCGCGAAGACTGCCGGCGTCCGGCTGATCGAGATCCGGCTGGCGAAGGGCCTCGGAGGAAAAGCGTTCTTCATCATGACCGGCGAGATCTTCGAGATCGAGGCCGCGCACGAGGCGGCGCTCCGTGTTGCGAAGGACGGAGGCAACCTCGTCCGCAGCGTCGTCATCCCGAGGCCTCACGAGGCGCTCGGTCCGAAGATCCTCTGAACCGGCTCCAGCCCGGACGGTCCGGGCGCGGGAGGAAGCGTGCACCTGGCCAGGGTCGTAGGTACCGTGTGGGCGACGCAGAAGGTGGAGACCCTGACGGGCTACCGGATGCTCGTCGTCCAGCCCCTGACCCACGATCTCAAGAAGAAGGGGCGTCCGCTCGTGGCGGTCGACACCGTCAGCGCGGCGCCCGGACAGCTGGTCTACTACGTCGCCTCGCGGGAGGCTTCGAAGGCCCTCGAGGAGAGATTCAATCCTGTCGATGCGGCGATCGTCGGGATCGTCGATCACGTGACGATCGCCGACTCGTAGCGCGTTGCGCGCAGGTTCGTTCCCCTGAGCGACGGGAGCTCGGAAGATGTTCATCGCCCGCGTCATCGGCGAGGTCGTGTCCACCGTCCACCATGAGGCGCTCTCGAGCCTGAAGCTCCTCGTGATCGAGAAGCTGTCCCCCGAGGGCGACTCGCTCGGGGACTCCCTCCTTGCCGTCGACTCCGTCGACGCGGGCGTGGGCGACACCGTCCTCATCATGGACGAGGGGAGCTCGGCCGCCCTCGTCACAGGGCTCGACGACCCTCCGATCCGAACCGTCATCGTGGGCGTGATCGACGAGATCAACATCGAGGTGTAACCGGATGCCCTCCGAGTTCGAGGCGAGAAGACAGATCGTCGAGATCGGCAGACGAATCTGGGAACGCGGCTACGTCGCCGCGAACGACGGCAACCTGAGCGTGCGCCTTCCCGGCGACAGGATCCTCGTAACGCCGACGGGACGCTCGAAGGGGTTTCTGAAGCCGGAGGAGCTGGCCCTCGTCGACCTCGATGGGAGGCCTCTCTCCGGACCGCTCCCGCCGACGTCCGAGCTCCCGATGCACCTCTTCGTCTATCGGAGGAGGGCCGACGTCGGCGCCGTCGTGCACGCGCATCCGCCCAGAGCCACAGGTTTCGCGGCCGCCGGCGTCCCGCTCGCGCAGTGCATCCTGCCCGAGGTGATCCTGACCCTCGGCTGCATCCCGCTAACGAGCTACGCGACGCCGTCGACCCACGAGGTCCCGCAGTCGATCGAGGAGTTCATCGACCGCTTCAACGCGCTCCTCCTCAGAAACCACGGCGTCCTGACGCTCGGCGACGACGTCGAGCGCGCCTACTACCGCCTCGAGACGGTCGAGCACTTCGCCCACATCACGCTCACGACCAAACTCCTCGGAGGAGCCGCCCCGCTCGGTCAGGAGGAGATCAGGAAACTCCTCTCGGTGAGGGAGAGTCTGGGCCTCGGCGCGGTGCCTGAGGAGTGCGTCTCCTGCGGCGCGTGCGAGCCGGGCAGCGCGCCCGGCACCGCGACCACACAGACGGCAGCCCTACCCGCGACCGCGGCAACACCGAGCGACGCAACCGCGGAACGGGCCGCCGGGGCTTCGCCACGTCCGCCGGACGAAGAAGAGATCGTGCGAGCCGTCATCGCTGAGGTCGAACGCGCGATGCGGAAGGGGTAGCGCTCGGCGTTCGTTCAGCGTCCACTCGGCGCTCGCGCGCCATTCGCGCTGAGATACCGACAGAGGGGGTAGACGCCATGACACGGAAGGGATGCATCTGGGGATGGCTCATTGGTATCGTCGCCCTCCTCGTCATCTTCCTGGTTACGATCATCGCGATCGAGTCGTTGCTCGGGCAGAGTCTGTCGTTCCCGACGTACGGAGCGCGGGTGGGGCTCGTCCGAGTGGTGGGGGTCCTGTCCAACCCCACGCAGACCATCGACGATCTGGAGACGATGGCGAGCGACCCGGGCATCCGGGCGATCGTGCTGCGCGTCGACAGCCCGGGAGGAGGGGCTGCGGCTTCGTACGAGATCTACAAGAAGATCGTCGAGGTACGGGATGCAGGCATGCCGGTCGTCGTCTCGATGGGATCGGTCGCTGCATCGGGGGGGTACTACATCTCGTGCCCGGCCGACTCCATCCTGGCGAATCCCAGCACGATCACGGGCAGCATAGGCGTGATCATGTCGTTCGCGAATATCGAGGAGCTCCTCGGCAAGATCGGTCTCGACTACGAGGTCGTGAAAAGCGGCGAGTTCAAAGATATCGGAAGCTGGAGCCGCCAGATGACCGAGGCCGAGCGCGCCCTCCTTCAGGGGACGATCGACGACATCTACGAGCAGTTCATCGAAATCATCGCCCTCGAGCGGGTGATGTCGGAGGAGGACATCCGCGCCCTCGCCGACGGCCGAATTCTCTCCGGGCGGCAGGCGCTCGATGCCGGACTCGTCGATGCCGTCGGGACGCTCGACGACGCGATCCGGATGGCCGGCAGAATGGGGGAGATCTCGGGAAAACCCCGGGTCCAGGAGCCTGTCAGGCGCACGCGATTGACATTGTTGGATTTCCTGGCCGGATCCGTCTCGAGACTGCTCGAGCCGGACGCCTCCAGTCACGGCGCCCAGTACCTCTACAGGCCCGCCAAGTGACCTTCACAAAAGGATTTGACACGTCCGGACCCTGTTGCTAGGATGTGTCGGGGACTACCCTGACGGACCCTGGCTGCTGCCGGGTCCGCGGTGTCTTGGATTGCGTAGCCACGCCGGCAGCCCCAAGCCGTCCGCGCGAGCCGCCCTGGGGGCGTGAAGCCCCGGGGCTGCGCCGACGCGTCCGCTGGTGGGCGTGCGCGTCGGGATCGCATGGCGGAGCGGGAACCGCCGGGAGTATCCGGGGAACCTCGTTTCGAGAGGTTGTGTGCCCGGTTCGGACCCTCAGGCGCGCCGGAGGCCCCGCAGGGGAGACGCATGGCGCCTGGACGGCCGAGGGAGAGGCCGTCGACATCGACCACGGAGGTTCAAGGCCATGACGAAGGCGGACCTTGTCGATCGGGTGGCGGGGAAGACGGGCCTCACCAAGCGCGATGTAGCCGCGGTGGTCGAGGCGCTGCTGGAAGCCATCAAGGACTCCCTGGCAGAGCACAGCCACATCGAGATTCGGGAGTTCGGCACGTTCAAGGTGAAGCGGCGCAAGGCCAGCATGAAGTACAACCCGAGGGACCGTTCTCAGAAGGTGGTTGTGCCGGAGAAGATGGTCCCCGTTTTCAAGCCCAGCAAGTTCCTCAAGGAGAGGGTCAACTGGGTGGACAGGCCGGACGCGCGTCCGGCGCCGGATCCGGAAGGAACGGACGTTTCGAGCTGAGGAGGATCATGTCGAGTCTGAAGAAGAAGCGACGCAGGAAGATGGCGAAGCACAAGTTGAAGAAGCGCCGCAGAAAGGACCGTCACAAGAAGAAGGTCCGCTAGACAGGAAGGGGCGCTGATGCCGAAGAGGGCACTCGACAGCGCGAAGATGCTCAGGCTCGTCAACCACGGGCCGACGGTTCTCGTTTCCAGCGGCCACGGCGGGCGGAACAACATCATCACGCTCGCCTGGTTCATGCCTGTCAGCATGGATCCGCCGATGCTTGCGATCGCCATCGCGCCGGGGCGCTACTCGCACGGGCTCATCATGCGCTCCAGGGAGTACGTGATCAACGTACCCCCGTCCCGGCTGCTCCCGGCGGTGTGGTACTGCGGGACGAAATCGGGCAGCGAGGGGGACAAGTTCCGAGGGGCGAAGCTCACGCCCGCGCCTGCGAGCGTGGTCGCGGCGCCCCTCGTCGAAGAGTGCTTTGCGCACATCGAGTGCCGGGTAATCCGGGCCCCGACGACGGGGGACCACACGCTCTTCCTCGGTGAGGCCGTCGCGGCCTCGGTCGAGGAGAAGGCGTTCGACGGGCACCTCAGGCTCAAGCAGCCTTTTCACACGTTGCATCACCTCGGAGGGCCGCACTTCGTGACGTCGGCAGGGACGAGGCTGTCGGCTTCGTAGGACGCCGCCGGCCTGGCCGTCCGAGGCGGCACTGACCGCATTCTGGAGGCGGGATGAGCGAAAAAAAGAACGAGGATTACTCGGGTCGAGAGCGGAGACGCTCACAGCGCGTCGACGCGCAGGTGGCGCTTCAGCTCTCGGGCACGGACGACACCTTTCCAGCGGAGTCGATCACAACCGAGAGCATCAACGTGGGCGCCGAGGGGGTCTACTGCCACGTCGCACATTTCATCGCGCCTTTGACGAAGCTCCAGGTCACCATGGTGCTGCCCCTCCAGAACCGGAAGGGCCAGGTGAAGAACGAAGTGGTCAAGACGCAGGCCGTTGTGGTCAGGTGTCAGCCCGCGGGCGCAGAGTCCGGCGGGTACAGGATCGCGTGTTTCTTCACGGGCCTCGACACAAGCACGCGGGCCACGCTCGAGGACTACGTCAGGCAGCACTCGTCGACCTGAGCGGGACCGCCGGAGAGGGAACGAGAGCGCGACGCAGCGTCGGCTCCGTCGTCCCGCTCCTCCAGAACCCGATAGACTGAAGGAAACGGCCCGGTTGTCCGCCGGGCCGTTTCCTTTCAGCGAGCTGGTGGGATCGAAGGCTAGAACCTGTACGCGGCCTCGAGCAGGAAGGCGGTCTCGTCCGACTTCTCCGAGTAGTCGTAGCCGTCCCCGGATCGTTCGAACCCGCCCCACAGATACGCGAAGTCGATCGTGAGAACCGTGTCGATCAGGACGCCCGCGCCGACCGTGAAGTAGGACCTGTCCTGGTCGATCTCGAGCCCCTGGTATGCGAGCGGGCTCGTCATGTACCCCCCGCGGAGACGGAGCGGCCACGACGGCACGGTGAACTCGGCGCCGACCCTGACGTCGGTCGTGGCCTCGTAGGGAAGGCGACGCGACGTCGGGTCGAGGAGGTTGTCCGGCCACTCGTACCGCATCTCCGACCAGTCCGTGTAGTAGACGTCCGCACCGATCACGATGAGATCCGTCGGATACAGTGCGATGCCGCCCCCGAACCCGAAGGGGATCGTGATCTTGTCGCGGAAGTACCTGCCCTCGTACCACTGGCTCTCGTCTTCGTAGGTCCCGTAGTCCTCGCGGTAGCCGTTGAAGGTGAGCCCCACGGGTGTGTCGAGCACGAAGCCGAGGGCGATCTTGTCCGAGGCGTAGAAGAGCGTCCCGAACTTCGCCTGGAATCCCGACACGCTGGAGTCGGTGCGGAACCCGTAGGCCGTCTCTCCGTAGTAGTCGGGCGGGAGATCGTCGGTGTCTGCCTCCCACTGGAAGCCCTGGCGGTAGTCACCGGTCCACCACGCGACCGACACGCCGAGGGACACGTTCTCCGACGCGTCGAACGCTCCGGAGAGCGTCCACGAGTAGATCGCGCCGTCCTGGAGGTAGCCCTCCGCCTGGTCGACGATGTTCCCGTCGGTCCCCTCGTACGAATCGGAGTAGATCGCAAGGAAGTCGTCCGCGAAGTCGTACATCTGATCGACGGAGAGCCCCAGCACGAGGCTCCCGCGGAAGGTCGGGAACGGATAGGCGAAGCGCATCGAGGAGAGTCGCGTGCTGGACACGGACGTGTCGAAGTCGCTTCCGAAGGTCGAGCCGGTGAGGTCCCTCTTCTTCTTGGAGAGGCCGCCGGACAGCTCGACCCGCCTCAGGCGGGCCAGGCCGGCGGGGTTCGTGGTCATCGCGGAAGCGTCGTCGGAGACGGCGAACGCGACACCGCCCATTCCCATCGCACGCGCCCCAACGACCGCGCGCGAGGTGAGCGGGATCTCGTTGATCGGCGCGATGAAGTAGTCGTACGCCTGCGCGAGCGGAGCCGTCCCGAGAACGAGCAGAAGGACGATCAGTTGAACTCGCGCCGTCCGGTGTTCTGTTCTCATGCGTGGTATCTCCCGAGCGTCGGTCAGCTGCCCTTCTTCCGGTTCCCCCACATGTTCGACTCCTGCCTCCTCGGCTGGGAGGGCTTGTCGGTTTCCTTCTTTGGGGGATCGGTCTGCGGCGGAGCCTTGATCTCTTCCGTCCGCCCGCCCTTCTTGCTCTTGCCGGACTTCCGTTCCTCCTCGTCGTGCCTCTTGCCTTCCGGAGGCTTCTCAGGAGGAGGCGGAATGGGCATCCCCGAGTCTCGCGAAGGGGACCCCTTGACGCCAGCCCAGCCGCCTGTCGCCCAGCCGCTGCCAGTGTGCCAGAGGTGCCTGCTCCCCGTCTCGACCGGCACGCCGCTGCCACCGCCGCTGTCGCACCAGTACCACCACCAGCAGTCGTAGTACCACCACGGGTAGCCGTAGTACCCGTTCCACCAGTAGTGGGATCTCGCGTAGCCGTAGTACGGGTGGTAGTAGGCCGCGTCCGGGTGGCAGTCGATGCAGCCGTGGTCGGACGACTCTTCATACACGACCTCGCGCCCCGTCGGGTGTTTGACCATTGTGTAGCAGCCGGCCAGCACGAGGATCACGAGGATCAGAAGCGTCCAGAGGGGAACCGATAACCGTTTCATCACTCCCGCCCCCTTCCGTAGTCGGACGAGATCGTTGCCGCGGACACGGATTCGGGACCGCGCGGCGCTCGCGGGGTCGCCGTCAGACCGAGGAGCCGGCGGGCCTTGCGCCCGGCGGAGATCTCCAAGCTAAACCCCGTGTTCGTGAGACGTCACAGAGTCGGACGACATTCAACATACCGCACCGGCGAATAGAAGTAAACGCTCATGTGTCTCACCATTATGCGGCCCGAGGGGCCGTCCGACCGAGGTTGTTGGGCCCCGGCCCGCGTGCTACACTTCGGGCGGCATGGGTCCGGTCGGCGAAACGCGGCCGGCTCTGCGGTCCACGCCACCAGAACGGAGGTGCGTCCTGACGATGACATGTCTTTCCCGGCGCCGAGGACGGCGCGTCGTGCCTGTCGCGATCGCGCTCCTCGTGCTCCTTGCAGGTCCGGGCGGCCCGGCGTCCGCGTCGGAGGCCAGAAGGATCGACCGCAGGGCCGACGCGTACCTCCACTACAGCCTCGGCCGCCTCATGGAGATCGAGGGGATGCAGAGCGAGGCGCTCGTGCAGTACCGGCGCGCCGCCTCGATCGACCCCGGACACTGCGAGCTCGGACTCGCGATGGCGCGCACGCTCGCCGCGCTCGGGAGGCTCGACACGGCACTCGAGACGGTCGAAGCAGCTCGCGGCCGCTGTCCGGAGAGCGACGCGGGAATCGCGATCCACGCCCAGATCCTGATGGCGCGAGGCGAACCCGAGAAGGCCGAGGAGATCCTCGACCCGCGCGCGCGGCCGAGCGACGCTCCCGGGCAGCTGCTCGCGCTTCTCGGTCACGCGCTCATCGAGCAGGGCCGCGCCGACGAAGCGGAGATACTCATCGGGTCGCGGGCGGCCGCCGACAGCCTGGCCCCGAATCTGGCGTTCCTCCACGCGAGCGCGCTTCTCGTCTCCGGACGCGAGGACGAGGCCCTGAGCGAGCTCCACCGGGCCCGCCGTCTCGATCCCGAGAACCGGGAGCTCGACACACTGCTCGGGTATCTCCTGATCGATCTGGGCAGGCCCGAGGAGGGCATCCCGATCCTCGAGATCCTGATGGCGCAGACGGAACTGCCCGAGGAGGACCACACGAAGCTCGCGTGGGCGTACGTCACCATCGAACAGCACCAGCGAGCTCTCGAGATCCTCGCCGAGGCCGAGGAGAAGTTCGGCCGCACCGAGGGGATCATGTTCACCCGGGCCCGGCTCCACAGCAGGGCGGGAGCGCACGAGGAGGCGTTCGCGGCGTACGAGGAGCTGCTCGAGCTCGACCCCGACTCCGTCGAGGCGCTCAACGAAGTGGCCTACTTCCTCGCGGTGGAGGATCGAGATCTCGACCGCGCGCTCTCATACGCCGTGCGGGCCGCCGAGCTCGACCCGGAGAACCAGGACGTGAGAGACACGCTCGGGTGGTGCTACTTCCAGCTCGGGCGATTCGAAGAAGCGCTCCCGGAACTCGAGCGGGCGATCGAGCTTGGCGGCCCCCACCCCGTGGTCCTGGAACATCTCGGCGACACCTTCGCCGCGCTCGGACGAAACGATGACGCCGTGTCGGCGTGGAGTCGGGCGCTCAGCCTCAGCCCCGGCCAGGACTCGACGCGCGAGCGCCTCGAGGACGCCCTCGGTCACCCGATCGAGACACCGGAGACGCCCGACGCGTCAGAAACGCCGGAGGCGCCCGAGTCGCCTGCCGCGCCCGAGCGACCTCCCGCGTCCGACGATCCGGAGGAACCATGACGCACCCGGTCCGACGCGGTCTGATCGCCCTCCTCGCGCTCTCCCTTCTGGCGGGCTGCGCGCGCGTTCCTCCTCCGGGTGAGCCGGTCTCTCCGGAGGAACTCGGCGACCTGGTGTCGACGCTGAATTCGCACCTCCCGACCGACGGCGCGATGCGCGCGACCGGCAAGGGGCTGATGCGCTTTTCGGGGAGGACGCTCCGCTACGACTTCGCGTTCGTCTACAGTCGCCCGGCGTGGCTGCGTGCGGACCTCAGACCGGAGCTCGGCGTCCTCGGAACATCGCTCACTGCGATGGCGATCATGGACGGCGACTGCGCCAGTGCCTACTTCCCGGCCAGACTGATCGAGGTCCGCGGCTGCTTCGAGGACGTTCTCGGCGGCCTCAGCGTCGACGACCCTGCGGCGTTTCTGATCGGACTCCCGGACGCGACGTACCTCACCCGCCTCTCGAAGCCGACGATCTCGGCGAAAGACGAGACCGTCGTTCTGCAGGGAACGATCCTCGAGCGACACGTGACGACGACGATAGACCAGAAGTTCGGCGCGATTCTACGGATCGACATCGGGAGGCCCGACGATGAGGAGCGTGTCACGCTCCTCTACTCGGGACACGGCTGGAAGGGCGACACGCCCGCGCCGCGGACCGTGGAGCTCAGCGCGTTCGAGGGCACCACGAAGGAGATGAGGGTCGAGCTCGAGTTCCGTTCCCTCAAGGAGAGCGACCCGATAGACCGCAGCGAGTTCACGTTCGAGGTGCCGGAGGGCGCGAAGATACTCGGCTGGGAGGACCTCACCTCGTGGAGGTGAAGATGAAGAAACTCGGAGCGGTCCTCGCCGTCGCCTTCGCCCTCCTGGTCATGCAGTCCTGCTCGGGACCGGTCGTGACCGCGGTGGGCGAGAGCGACGATCTCATCGTCATCCACGACGGCGGCGCGACGAACCGTGCCGCGAGCAGGCTGATGGAGATCATGCAGGCGAGCGACGCGTGGCTCCTCGATGAGCCGGCGTACAAAGCGACGCTGACGACGCTGTCGGCCGCGGGTGACCTCAAGAACCGCCGACAGCTGTTCGTCGTCGGCACGTGGAACGGGGGACAGGTGGAGAAGACCGTGCGGCGCCGGTTCCCGGCCCTTGAGCCCGGTGAGCCGCCCCGGCTCCACCTCGACCGTGACGTCTGGGCGAAGGGACAGATCGTCGCCGTCGTCATGGCCGACGACGAGTCGCAGCTCCTCTCATTCCTCGAGGAGCGCGGAGCCGAGATCCTCACCGCTTTCGAAAACGGATCTGTCGAAAGCTACGCCGAGCTGCGCAGGGAAGAGGCGCAGTCTGCAGGTGTCGAGGAGGCTCTCGGCGGGCGATTCGGTTGGTCGCTCGCGCCGCCGACCGGATACGACCTCTTCACGAGCAACGCCTCGGACGGCTTCGTGTTCATCAGGCGGACGCGTCCGGACAGGACGATGTTCGTCTACTGGCAGGAGGGCGGGGCTCACCACGTCGCGGAGCAGTTCGCCCTCTCGAAGCGGGAGGAGCTGGCGAGGATGTACTACGACGGCGACGAGATCGAGTGGCAGCGCCCCTTCGAGATCGAGACCGTGGAGTTCGCCGGCGGAGAGGCCATCAGGATCTCGGGCTGGTGGGCCAACCGCACGCTGGTCGGGGGAGGTCCGTTCCGGACCTACTGCTTCCACGTCCCGTCGCAGGGCCGCGTCTACCTCGTGGACGCGTCGCTCTTCGCGCCCGGACTCGACAAGGTGCCACTCATGCGGAACCTCGACGCGACCGCCCACACCTTCGCGGCCCATCCGGTGCGCTGAGCGCCTGCGCCGATCGCCCGATGCGCCTTGACATGTTGTGACGGCTCTGTTAGCGTGCGGTGACCTCACGCTCGGGAGGGGAACCCGAGCCACTCGCGCTCGCCATCGGGAGAATCACGGATGAGAATGGACGGCGAGGTTCTTCAGGGCATCATCGCCGATCTGCGGAGGCAGCTCGCGGAGCGACGTTCGCCGCGCGCCTACGCCCCGCTCGCCGAGGCGTACCGGCTCCGGGGGAACCCCGACGCGGCGATCCACGTGGCCCGTGAGGGCCTCGCTACGTTCCCGCAGCACGCCGCCATCCGAATCGTCCTCGCGAGAGCGCTGATCGACGCCGGTGCGCGAGGCGACGCCCGGGCGGCCTACCGCGAGGTCCTGTCGGTCGACCGCGAGAACACCGAGGCCAAGGCCGCCCTCGAGATGGAGGTCTCGACCGGGACCGACGCGCGTTCTCCGGGTGCGGCGTCGCTTCTCCAGACCTCCCGAGCGGAGATTCAGCCGGGTTCACTCACAGACGAGCTCTCTCATCTCGCGGACCTTCTCGGCGCACCGGGGACGGGCGCCGATTCGGGCGCCAACGACGCCCTCGGCGGGATCGCAACGCTCACGCTCGCAGAGATTTACGCGCGCCAGGGGCTCTTCTCCCGGGCGATGGAGGTATGCGAGCGCATCCTGGAGAAGGACCCAGGGGACTCCCAGGCGGCCGACCGGCTTCAGGACTACCGGAGGAGCCTCGCGCAGGTGAGCTAGAGCGTGCCGTCCTCGAGGCGCGTCCCGGCAACTCGCCGTGGGACAGGCGGTTGGCGGGACGTCTCGCGCGCGGGTCCGGGATGAAACGGGAACATACGGGTTGACGGAGCGTGGGGCCGCGTGTATTCTGCTCCCGTGCCGACGGCGGCGACGCCGCGAGACTATCGACCGAGGAGATCATGGCAACGAGCAACGACTTCCGCAACGGGATGGTGATCAGAAGAGACGGGAAGCTCTACTCGATCGTCGAGTTTCTCCACGTCAAACCGGGCAAGGGAGGCGCGTTCGTCAGAAGCAAGCTCAAGGACGTCAAGAGCGGACGCGTGCTCGAGATCACCTGGCGGGCGGGGGAGAAGGTCAACGAAGTGCGGCTCGAACGGCAGAAGACCCAGTTTCTCTACCGCGACGACTTCCTCCACTTCATGAAGCTCGACAACTACGAGCAGCTCTCCCTCCCGGTCGAGAATGTGGGAGAGAACAAGGCGCGCTTCCTGAAGGAAGGACTCGAGGTGGAGATGCTCTTCGACGACGTCGAGCCGGTCGTGGTGGAACTCCCCAACTTCGTCGAGCTCGAGGTCACCAGGACCGATCCCGGGGTCAAGGGCGACACGGTCTCCGGCGGTTCGAAGCCCGCCACTCTCGAGACCGGCGCGGTAGTTCAGGTACCTCTCTTTCTCCAGGAGGGTGATGTCGTCAAGATCGACACCCGCACTGGAGAGTACGTATCTCGCGTCTAGCAAACCTCTTACGAGAATCGACCGGAGGCGGGATGAACAGAAAGAAGCTCGAGGAACTGATCAGGCTCGTGGAGGAGAGCGACATCCAGGAGCTCTCCCTCAGCGGTCCCATGACCTCGGTGCGCATCATCAAGGCCGGAGCCCAGGCGACCACCCATGGTGAGATCCACGTCGCGGCAGCACAGTCCGTGACACCGGCGGCGGCGGAGCCCGGCGGGCCGGACGCTGCGGCGGATGAAACGACCGAGAGCGACCGCGACAGCGGTCTCGTCCCTGTCGTGTCGCCGATGGTGGGGACCTTCTACACCGCCCCCTCGCCCGACTCCGATCCCTACGTGCGGCAGGGCGACCGCGTCAGCAAGGGACAGATAATCTGCATCGTCGAGGCGATGAAGCTCATGAACGAGATCGAATCTGAGGCCTCCGGGACGATCGTGAGAAGGCTCGTGGAAAACGCTCAGCCGGTCGAGTTCGGACAGTCCCTCTTCCTCATCGAGCCGGATTGACGCTCGTCACGGACCCGCGTTTCGCAGACCGGGCGTCGCGCGGCCACCACGGAGCAGAACTCATGTTCAGCAAGATCCTCGTGGCCAACAGGGGCGAGATCGCGCTCAGGGTGATGCGAGCCTGCAGGGAGCTCCAGATCCCCACGGTGGCGGTCCACTCCGAGGCCGACACGGAGGCGCTCCACGTCAAGTTCGCCGACGAGGCGGTCTGCGTCGGGCCCGCCCCGGCAGCCGAGAGCTATCTCAACGTCAAGGCGATCCTCTCGGCCGCCGAGGTGACGGGAGCCGAGGCGATCCACCCGGGGTACGGCTTCCTGGCCGAGAACGCTGAGTTCGCCGACATCTGCGTCGCGCACGACCTCGTCTTCATCGGGCCGACCGGCGACATGATGCGGCTCATGGGAGACAAGGCCCAGGCCCGCAAGATGATGGTGCGCGCCGGCGTTCCCATCATCCCCGGCAGCGAAGGCGTCGTGGCCAACGAGGAAGAAGGGCTCACGGTCGCCGAGTCGATCGGGTATCCGGTCATGATCAAGGCGTCGGCTGGCGGCGGCGGCAAGGGAATGCGGGTCGCGCGCAACGCCGAGGAGTTCGCCGCGAACATGCGCATCGCCAGCGGGGAGGCGGAGGCCGCGTTCGGGAACGGCGCGATCTATCTCGAGAAGCTGGTCATCGACCCGCGGCACATCGAGTTCCAGATCCTCGGCGACTCGCACGGGAATGTCGTTCACCTGGGCGAGAGGGACTGCTCGATCCAGCGGCGCCACCAGAAGCTCATCGAGGAATCGCCCTCGCCGGCAGTGACGCCCGAGCTCCGGGAGACGATGGGCGATGCCGCGGTGAAGGGCGCGAAGGGAATCGGGTACGCCAGCGCCGGCACCATCGAGTTCCTTCTGGACGCGCGGGGTGGCTTCTACTTCATGGAGATGAACACGAGGATCCAGGTCGAGCACCCCGTCACGGAGCTCGTCACGGGCGTCGACCTGGTCAAGGAGCAGATCCGGATCGCGGCAGGAGAGCGCCTCTCGCTCGACCAAGAGAGGCTGGCCCTCCGTGGCCACGCTATCGAGTGCCGCATCAACGCGGAGGATCCCTCGAGGAACTTCGCGCCGCATCCAGGACAGGTGACCGACTTCTACGTCCCGGGAGGCCCGGGGATCCGCGTCGACACGCACGTGTACAGCGGCTACACGATCCCGCCGCATTACGATTCGATGATCGCCAAGCTCCTCGCGCACGGGAACACGAGGGAAGAGGCGATTGCGAGGATGAGTCGCGCGCTCGAGGAATTCGTCATCGCGGGCGTCGCGACGACGATTCCCTTCCACTCCGAGATGATGAGGGACCCCGACTTCCTATCCGGCAAGTTCGATACCGGCACCCTCGAGAGAAAAAAAAAGACTGAGAAGGAGCTCGCGGTAACCGTCTAGACATCATGGAACTCTGCCTCTACACGAAACCGAGCGAGTTTGCGGAATCCCGCGCCAAGGGCAGGCACGTCGTGATCATCGACGTCCTGCGGGCGTCGAGCACGATCGTACAGGCGTACGAGAGCGGTGTCGATCGCATCATCCCCGTCGCTCGCGTCGAGGACGCCGCGAAACTCGTTCCGACGCTCGATCGGAAGACGACCCTGCTGGGCGGCGAGCGGGAGGGACAGAAGATCGAGGGGTTCGATCTCGGCAACTCGCCCCTCGAGTACACGAGGGAGGCCGTCGAGGGGAAGACGCTCATCTTCTCCACGTCGAACGGCACGACCGCGATCGCCCAGAGCGCGCCCGCCGAGACGATCCGCGTCGGCAGCTTCCTCAACCTCTCCGCTACGGTCGCGAGCGTCCTGGAGCAGGCGCCCAGGGAGGCGGCGATCCTCTGCTCCGGCAACCTCGGTCAGCTCTCGCTCGAGGACTTCGTGTGCGGAGGACTCATGGTGCGCCGGATCGAGAGGGACCTGGGTCCCGCGCTCGAGCTGAACGACGGGGCGGCGGCCGCGAGGACGCTTGCCGGCTCGATGACCGATATCGCCGACGTTGTCAGGAACTCGACCCACGGACGCTACCTTGCGTCGCTGGGATTCGTCGACGATCTGGAGTTCTGCTCGAGGCTGGACGCGTACGACTCCGTCCCGATCGTCGCCGAAGGCAGAATCTGCGGCCAGGTAGCGAACCACCGCTAGGGCCCGTCCGGCTCGCGTACCCGAAGAACCGAGCACTCATCGAGAGGTCTGCCGAGCGGACCGCTTTCCGACCGGAGGCAAGACGGCGTGGCGCTCTTCGATCACATGACCGACGACAAGAGACGGCAGCTCGTCGGCGTCCTTCTGTTGCTCCTGGGCCTTCTTCTCGGTGTGAGCCTCGGCACGCACGCCTACTTCTCCTTCTCCGGCGATCTGGGGTCGGAGGTCTGGACGACGCAGCTCGGTGTCCAGAACCGGCAGATCGCCAACTGGATGTACGACCTCCTCGGCATCTGCGCCTGGGTGGCGCCGGTGCTCCTGATCCTCTGGGGCTGGAACCGGATCGCGGACGGCGACGCTGAACGGCTCGCCTTGAGAACCGTGTTTCTCCTGGCCGTCTCGATGGTCGTCGCGTCCCTCGTGTACCTCGTGGGAGGCGAGCGCGCGGCGGCGTTCTCGGGCGTCGTCGGCGCGTTCCTCGCCGACTTCGGCACGACCCACATCGGCAAGGTCGGGACGTTCCTGGCCGGCGCCGGGGCGATCGTCGTCATCACACTCCTCACGACCGAGTTCGACCTCGATGCTCTCACGCAACCCCTGATCTCGTTCGGGGAGTGGCTCGGTTCCCGCTGGGAGTCGTTCCGCGACTGGATCGACGAGCGGGCGGAGGCCCACGAGGAGAGCCGACCTCCGAGGCCGGCGGCCAGCAGGAGCCGGCGCTCGGAGGCCCGCACCGGCCGCAAGACCGACAAGAAGGCCGACAGGAAGGCCGACAAGGCCGCCGCTCGTGCGGAGCGCGGAGGCAGACCTGCGAAGGAGAAGAGGGAGGCGCCGCCCGCACCCGTTCCCGAGAAGCGGAGGGTGTCGAGGGCGCCCAGGATCGTCCAGGCTCAGAGGAGCACCCGGTCGAAGGCTCCGCTTCGGAGGTCGGCACCCCCGGGAGGATACCGGCTTCCGCCGCTCTCGCTCATGGACGACCCGCCCGACGACTCGAGGAACCAGGCGTCCAAGGAGGAGCTGCTCGCGCGGTCGAAGCTCCTCGAGGAGAAGCTCGGCGACTTCGGCGTGACCGCCTCCGTCGTGCAGGTCCACCCCGGACCGATCATCACGCGGTTCGAGATCGAACCGGCGCGCGGGGTCAAGGTCAGCCAGATCGCCAACCTGCAGGACGATCTCGCGCTGGCGATGAAGGCGACCGCCATCCGGATCATCGCGCCGATCCCGGGAAAGGGCGCGATCGGCATAGAGATCCCGAACGAACACCCGGCCGTCGTCTACCTGAAGGACACGCTCGCTTCGGACGCCTTCCAGCAGGTGCAGTCGGAGATCCCGCTGGCGCTCGGGAAGGACACGACGGGGCGCGTCTTCTGCGCCGATCTCGCGAAGATGCCGCACCTGCTCGTGGCGGGAGCGACCGGATCGGGTAAGAGCATCTGTCTGAACGCACTCCTCTCCGGGATTGTCTTCCGCTCGACGCCGGAGGAGGTGCGCTTCCTCCTGATCGATCCGAAGCGGCTCGAGCTTCCGCGCTACTCGGGCATCCCGCACCTCATGGCACCCGTGGTCACCGATGCGAAGCAGGCGGCCATGGCGCTCCAGTGGCTCGTCGGTGAGATGGACCGGCGCTACGACATCCTCTCGGCCCTGACCGTGCGCGACATCTACGGCTTCAACCGACGGATCACCGACCGCGAGGAGATCGACGCCCTCGCGCCCGCCGACCAACACAAGCTGCCCCACATCGTCATCGTGGTCGACGAGTTCGCCGATCTCATGGTCCGGGCGCCGCGCGAAGTGGAGGCCCCCGTGCAGAGGCTGGCTCAGATGGCCCGAGCCGTGGGAATCCACCTGGTCTTCGCGACCCAGCGTCCATCCGTCGACGTGATCACCGGCGTCATCAAGGCGAACTTCGCATCGCGGATCGCATTCCGCGTGATCTCGATGATCGACTCGAGGACCGTGCTGGACAGAAACGGCGCGGAGACGCTCCTCGGAAGCGGCGACATGCTCTTCCTTCCCACGGGGAAGCCCGATCCGATCCGGGTCCACGGCGCCTACATATCCCCGGAGGAGACCAAACGACTCGTCGGCTTCCTCCGGAAGCAGGGGCCGCCCTGCTACCTCTTCGACATCGAGGACAAGGGCAGCATGGCGAAGCTCGAGGCGACGCAGAAGGACGAGCTCTACGAGAAGGCGCTCGAGATCGTTGTAGGGGTTCAGCTCGGATCGACGTCGCTCCTCCAACGGAGGCTCTCGGTCGGCTACGCGCGCGCCGGCCGCCTCATGGATCTCCTCGAGGCGAACGGCATCGTCGGCCCCTTCAAGGGCAGCAAAGCGCGTGACGTTCTCATCGGGCCCGAGTACCTGGAGGAGATGGCCGCGGGCCTGGCCGTCGCGACGGCGGCGGAGCCCCCGGACGCGATTGAAGAGGCGGGCGGCGAGAGCGACGAATACGATAGCGGCGGGGAGCCGGAGTGGGAGGAGGAAGAGGCGGAAGAAGACGAAGAAGAGGAGGAGGAGAGCGGGGACGGGGACGAGGAAGAGGAGAAGGAAGAGGAAGAAGACGAAGAAGAAGAGGAGGAGAGCGGGGACGAGGAGGAAGAGGAAGAGGAAGAAGAGGAGGAAGATGACGAACAGTAGTCTTCCGGGAGCCGCGCGGAGGATGCGCGTCCCGACGAGCACGAGCGCGGCGGTCGGGTGGGCGACGACCGCTTTTCTGTTCCTCGCCGCCACGGGGCTGTTCTTCCCGCATCCGGCCCTCGCTGAGGAGCCTCCCGCTTCGCCCGAACTCGCCGAGGCACAGGCGCTCGTCGACCGCGTCGTGGATCGCTACGAGGGAGCGCGCTCCTATCGGATCGAGTTCACGCAGGAGAGCTACTGGGCTCTCGCCGACACGTCGCACTTCGCCGAGGGCGTCCTGTTCCTGGAGCGCCCCGATCGGATCTCGGTCTCGTACGACGACGGCGGACGTATCGTCGTCGACGGAGACACCATGCGGGTCTTCGTCGCGATGACCAACCAGTTCTTCCTGACCACCATCGAGTCGGCGGACGTCATGCTCGACCCGGCCGTGCTCCTGAGGGAGTTCCACCCCGACCGGCTCGCGCCCTTCGCCGACGACGACGACCGCACCGCCGGCACGAGGACCGTCAGCATGAGGCCCTCGATGTCGTTCACCGAGCCCGCACGGCTCCTGGCTACCATCGACCTGCGCTCGCACTCGATCGTGAACATCGTCGCCTTCTCAACAGCGGGCGACCGCACCGCCTACAGGATGCACGCCTGCCACTTCGACGTGCCGACGCCCGACGGCGCGTTCGTGCTGCCCAAGCCCGAGGGCGCCGAACTCATCACGGATTCCCCCTTCGGAGCGCAGTGACGCCTCTCGC
>JALGWI010000112.1 GCA_025774245.1 bacterium | reverse complement strand
CCCATTCCCTCATCGAAGCTGGGTCTCCCTGTGGTAGAATTCAGAAGGACGAGTTCACATCCTTGCGTTCGCTGACCTCCGGGCGTCCCGCGCCCCAGTCATCTCCCGGGGGTGACGGCCTCTCCCAGGGAGGATTCCATGAAGGCCATCGTGCTCGCCACGTCGCTCGCGGCGCTCTTGGCCGCGCTGACGATCCCCTTCACCCTTCAGTCCCGCGATCAGACACCCCCGGCGCTCGACGACTTCAGGAACAGCGCCGCGGCGCCGTTCGGCTCGATGACGGTGAACGTCGACGTCGAGGAGAACGACGCTCCGACCGAGCCCGGTGAGGCCTCGGTCTTCTACTCGACCGACGCCCAGGCGTCCTGGACGGAGCTACTTCTGACCGAGATCGCGGGCGCCGGCGGCACGTGGGAGGCGACCTTCCCCGTCGAGGACGGCGACGTCCACTACTACTTCGTCGTGCACGACGACACGGCCGCCGCGTTCAGCGGCCCGTCGAACGCGGGGAACGCCTTCCCGCCGGGCGCGAACCTGATGGTCGACCCCGGCGACGAGCCCGTGGGAGACGCGATCGCACCCGAGAACAACAGCCTCGATCTCGACGGCACGAGGCTCGGCTACTCGTCCACGCATCTGTACGCCACGCTCTCGAACGTGACGGGATCGTGGCCGACTTCCGGGGGTCTCTTCGGCCCTTGGTTCGTCTACACCGCCGTGATCGACAACCCCGACGCGGGTAGCGGCAGCATCGGCTTCGCCATGGTCTACGCAGACGTGCCCCTTCTCCTTCAGACCGGGCTCTACGTGGTCGATACGAGCGACGCGACCTACACCCGCATCGCGAACGTCGACCACACCATCCAGGGCGGCGATCTCCATCTGCGCTGCAACCTGGCCGACCTCTATGCCCATCCGGAGTTCGGACCCGACAACCCGAGCGGCTACTACACCATGGGCGCCGGCACGGGCAGCGTGTCGTTCCCCGACATCGCGAACGCGAGGGACATGACGAACATCTACGCCTTCTACCGCCGGACCGACGTCGCCTCGGTCGGCGTGAACACGGCTCCCGTTCTCGCGGATCCGGGCTGGGAGATCGCGGCGGCGAGAGACGATCTCGTGAGCCTGCACGTTACCTACACCGACGCCGACGGACATCTGCCGGTGACGCGGAACGTCGTCCTGGACGGCGTGCCCACGGCCATGACGTCGGGCCCCGACCACGACTATGCGGCGGGTGTCACCTTCACTCTCGACACGATGCTCACGCCCGAGGACCACACCTACTTCTTCGTCTTCAGTGATGGGGTCGACACGGTCGAGACCGAGGTCGACACGATCAGGCTCGGGACCGGCGTGCCCGACGATCTCATCGCAGACGGCGCCGTCATTCGCGAGATCTGGCCGCAGCCGTGTCGGGGTGAGGCCACGCTGTCGTTCGCTCTGCCTGCGCGCGAGGCCGGACGCGTCGACATCTACGACGTTCGCGGACGCCACGTGCGGGCTCTCTGGTCCGGTCACGGCGGCGAGCACACGATCTCGTGGAACGGGCGCGACGGCGACGGTGCACCGGTCGCGTCCGGGATCTACTTCTGCGATCTCACGACGGGCGCGGGATCCGATCGCGCGAGGATCGTACTCGTGCGGTAGGACGCGCCCCTCGACTCCAATCCCACCGGCTCCCCGTGCTCCCACGGGGAGCCGGTCGTTCTGGGTGACTGTGGGTCCTCCCGCAGTACGCGGGGTTGAGACGCCGCCGTCGCGAATACCGCGCCGGCCTCCGGAGTCTGATGTGATGTCTTGCTCACCACAACGGAAGGCAGACACCCCGAGCACACGAAGGAGGAGACACATGAGACTGCGACCGCGATCGCCCTCGATCCTGCTGATCGGCCTTCTTGTGATTGCCCTCGCCGCGCAGGCCTGCGGGCGCACGGGAGGATCCGAGACCGAGGGCGTGGAAGGGGAAGGTCTCAAGGAGTCGGAACTCGTGGCCGGCAACACGGCGTTCGCCCTCGACCTCTACGCTCGTCTCCGATCTCGGGACGGCAACCTCTTCCTCTCCCCGTACAGCATCTCGACGGCGCTCACCATGACCTACACGGGCGCCAAAGGGAACACCGCGAGGGAGATGGCCACCGTCCTCCGACTCTACTCGATGATCCCGGGGATCGAATCGAACGACGCCGGCGAGACCGGCACACAGGAGTTCTGGGGGCCGCTCAAGACCACCGACGCCTTCGGGAGGCTTCAGAACAGACTCCTCGCCGACCCGGCGGCGCGCGAGTACGAGCTCAGCGTCGCCAACGCCCTCTGGGTACAGGCGGGCCAGCCCGTCCTCGACGGCTTCCGCGACGAGCTCTCTTCCGGTTTCCGCGCGGCCCACGCCGAGCTCGACTTCTCCGGCGACACGGAGGGGGCGCGAAGGACGATCAACGCGTGGGTCGAGGAGCGCACGAACGACCGGATCAAGGACCTCATCCAGAGCGGCATGCTCGATCCCGCGACCGCGCTCGTCCTCACGAACGCGATCTACTTCCGGGGCTTCTGGGCAACGCAGTTCGACCCCGACGCGACGCGGGAGACGGTGTTCCACGGATCGCAGGACAAGGCTACGGTTCGCATGATGCACAGGAAGGCGGACTTCGGATACGCCGAGACCGAGGAGCTTCAGATCCTCGAGATGCCCTACGAGGGAGATCTCTCGATGGTCGTTCTCCTCCCCAGGAAGGGACTCGCCGGCGGCCTCGGCACCGTCGAGCGCAGGCTCTCACCCGAGACGCTCGCGGCCTGGACCGGGGACGTACACACGCAGAAGGTGTCCGTCTTCTTCCCGCGGTTCGCGATGACGACCGACACGATAGACCTCTCCCGCGACCTCGTCGAGCTCGGCATGCGCGACGCGTTCGCGCCCGTCGCCGCGGACTTCTCCGGCATCGACGGGACCCGCGAACTCTACATCAGTATGGTGCTCCACAAGGCGTTCGTCGAGGTGACCGAGGAGGGAACCGAGGCGGCCGCGGCGACCGCCGTCGTCATGAAGCGGCTCTCCATCCGGCAGGAGACCGTCTTCCGGGCGGATCGCCCGTTCCTGTTCCTCATCCGGGACAACGCGACGGGCAGCATTCTGTTCATGGGGAGAGTGAACGACATCGAGGCGTAGCGGACCGAGCAGGGCCGCGCGCCCGACGCACGCTCCCCAGACAACGCAGGACACGACCACGCGAAACGAAGGCGCCGCTCTCGGAGCGGCGCCTTCATTCCACCCGGGCACGCGACGATCGGACGCCGCGGCGGTCGGCCATCGGCCATCGTCGTCACTCGTCGAGCGACACCCCCGCGACCTCGACCGCGAGGCGGGCGGCCAAGGTCTGCGCTATGATCGCGAAGCTCGCCTGGTCAGACACCATGTTCTCGGGAGGAAGATCTGTGTTCGCGCGGTGGACGATGATCGTATCGAGCGAGGGGATGACGAGCATGTAGTGCCCGCCGTGGCCCGCCGCGAGGTACGAGCCCGGCGGCCAGCTGGCGTCGAGCGCGTCGTCCCCGACCACCCACCACATGTACCCGTACCCGATGCCGGCGGAGCCCGTGCCGTGCGAGTAGTTCGTCGTCGCCTCCTCGACCCAATCCACGGGGATGACCTGGCTTCCGTTCCATCTACCCTTCTGAAGCCAGAGCTGCCCGTACCGCGCGAGATCGCGGGCCGACATCCGGAACTCGTACCGGGGATGGATCGAACGTCGCGCCTGGTGCTGGTAGGTCACGTGGCCCGGCGAGTAGTCCTCCATCCCGATCGGCTCCGCGATCCGAACGTAGAACGCGTCGCCGATCTCCTCACCGGTCTCCCGCTCGAAGATCATCCCGAGCACGTTGAAGTCCCAGTTGTTGTAGTACCAGAAGGTCCCTGGCTCGTGGCTGCCTCGCTCGGGGCGCTGAGCCTCCATCGCGGGCGTCTCCCCCATCGCCGCGATGTAGACGCCGGAGCGGGCCTTCAGGAGGTCGGCGACCGTTGCCGTGCGCTCGGTCTCCGTGAGGGGCGGGCTCTCCTCGATCCCGAGGTCAGCGAGCGTCGCGTCTCGATCGATGGCGCCCTCAACGACGTACGGACCGTAGAGGCCGCTCATGATGCTCTTCCGCACCGAGTGGCACCGGAAGGGGTAGCTCACGTCGCCCCACTCGTAGACGATCCTGCCGTCGGTGACGACGAGGTACGCGGCCGATCCGGCCTCGCTGAGCTTCGTCCCCACCGAATCGAGCCACGCGCTCGACCACCCGAGATCCTCCGGACTCTCGGCGCGCTCCCACGACGTGCCCGCCGCCATCTCGGCGGGACCGTCGTCCCACGCCACGACGCCCCAGAA
>JALGWI010000066.1 GCA_025774245.1 bacterium | reverse complement strand
CAGGTGCACGTCGAACTCGATCGTCGGGTCGGCGGGCTCGGCCGCGATCGTCACGGTCAGTGGCGCCGCGTTCACCGCCATCCCGCCGCCGGCGATGCTGCCGAACGAGGCCGTTCCGTTCACGATCGTCGCGTCGGGGTCGGAGGTCGAGATCGTCGCCGACACCGCGGACGCCGTCGAGAGACCCAGGTTCTCGACCGTGAGCGTGATGTCGACCGTCTCGCCCGGCTCGGCGATGCCGTTGCCGTTCCCGCCCGCGCTGTCGTCGATCTCGCTCGCGGCGATCACGAGCCAGATCGGAGGCGCCAGCGGTCCCTCGGTCGTGTACCTGATCGCCTGACCGTCGACGACCGCCGCCGCGCACGGATCGTACGAGTTGTTGTAGACGTACTGGATCCCGTCGGTCTGCCCCGCGTTCTCGATCCCGATCGTACACTGCGAGACGAGGCTCACGTCCTCGTACTGCATGACGATGATGCCGTCACCGGTGGTCGTGGAATAGACGGCGGGATCGTAGAAGATGACCTCGAAGGTCTCCGGGTTGCCGCCCGAGTAGTGGACGACGGCGTCGAACTGCACGATGTAGCGGTCGTTCGCGCTGTCGTACCACTCGTAGATGTTGCCGCCGTCGTTCGGGCTCAGGTCGTCCCAGAACGGCGAGATCATCGCGGACGGGCCGTGGGGGCTCGGGATGGCGGAGTTGTCGCCGAAGCGGTAGTCCTCGTTCCCCATGGCGAGGAATCCGTTCGAGCAGATGGAGATCTGGGTGTAGTTGGTCCCGTAGTACTTGAACGTGAACGGAAGGGTCAGGGTCGTCGTCGCGGCGTCCTGGTTCGTGATCGCCGAGATGATCGATCCGACGCCGGTGATCTCGACCCAGTCGTACGTGGGCGCCTGGCCGGTCCAGCCGTCCGAGGTGTCGTAGGCGAAATAGCCGTACGAGTCGGGGCCGCACGGGCCCTCGACGGACACGCCGCCGAGCGTGACCGTGAAGCCGACGTCCTGGGAGTGCTCGTACGTTCCGCCGTCGCCCGTCGTCGCGAGAACCATGGGAGCTTCCTGCGAGGGCGGCGCGTTCGGGCTCACGCTCACGCGGAACGAATGCGTCGGACTGGGAGCGCTCGTTCCCGACGGGATCGCTCCGAAGTACCCGTCGGCGTCGCTCACGGCGACGTAGGGGTCGTCGCTCATCAGGGTGGCCGCGACGTTGCCGACGTCGATCGGTCCCGTGTTCTCGATCGTGATCTCGAGCCAGCCGGTCTCGCCGGGCTCGAGGATCCCGTTGCCGTTCCCGCCCGAGCCCCCGTCGTCGATGACGGTGCTCACGTGCGCGAGATCGGCCGCCGAGACCTCGACCGGCGGAATCTGGATCCCCCAGCTCGTGCGCCCTGCGTCCGCGGCGTCGATCGTGAACGCCAGGCCGTGGCCGTTCGGGCACCCTTCGTCGACCTCGAACCGGAACGGGTCGCCGTTCGGAACGATCGTGCCGCTCGGGATCGATCCGTAGGTCCCGCTCGCGTCGATGATGTTCGCGTAGGTGTCGCTCGTCTCGAGAGTGGCCGACACACCCGTGGCTTCGTCCGGTCCGATGTTCTCGAGCGACACGGTGAACTCGACCGTCTCGCCGGGGCTGAGGAGGCCATCGCCGTTACCGCCGACGGAGTCGTCGATCTCGTGGCTCTCGTAGATGAGGTACGGTCCGGACGGGGTCACCACCGAGGTGCCCTGGTACGGATGCAGGTTGTGGCCGGTCACCGTGATGAGAAACGTGTCGGGCAGCGTCGGCTCGATCTGGAGCGTCACCTGTCCCGCTATGTCGGTGTATCCCGCGTCGTAGAACACGCCGTCGAGATAGGCGCAGACGAGGGCGTCGCCGAACGGCAGCCCGCCGGCCTCGACCTCGACGAGGAAGTCGCTCGGTCCCACCGGGACGCTCTGCGGATACGTCACCGTGGCCTCGGCGGGGACATCGGCCCAGATGTCGAGCTCCGGATCGCCCTGGCAGTTCCAGCCGTTGTACTCGCCCGTGTTGCCGTAGGTGGCGTAGAGCTGGTACTTCCCGCGGTTGAGGGCGGCGGACACCGTGTAGACCTTCTCGCCGAAGAGGGCCGAGTAGAACCAGCGGTTCACGATGCTCCGGTAGTGCGCGCCTCCCACGACGATCGCGCTCGTGGCCACGAAGGCGACGGAGCCCTTAGGGTTCGCGATCGTGCCGGCCCGCATCCACGTCTCGCAGGGATACCCGTCCGAGCTGAACGACCCGGTCCCGCACGTGGCCGACATGACGACGGGGAGCTTGTAGCCCGGGTTGGTGCTGTTCGGATCCACGGCGAAGGGCGACCACCAGTTCGAGACGCCCTGGCCGCGGTAGTTCACGAGCACGCGGCCCTCGGTCACGGCAGCGTGGACCTGCGAGGCGTTGCCGCCGTTTCTGCTGAAGAGCGTGTCGATCTGGGCGAAGCCCGCGTGATCCATGAACCCGTACGCGTGCCACGTGTCGCCGAAGTAGATGGCGTCGTCCTCGTCGTAGTCCTGTCGGACGATCAGGCACGCGCTCCTGAACCAGTCGAGGTCCTCCATGAGCGGCGTGCGCTCGTAGCCGAGCGTTTTGGCCACGATGAGGTCGCACTGGCCCACCGTGTCGCAGGAGAGCCGTCCTACGTGGACGTCCACGTAGACGTCGCCCCCCTCGAGCTGCCCGTAGTAGTTGTCGCCGCTCGAGGTCGGCAGGAACTCGGTGTCACCGACCAGAAGCACGTACTCCGGCGGGACGTCCCAGGTGTTGTAGGCGGTCTGGAGGTAGTTCTTGATCGCCGAGCTGGACGAGCCGATCCCCGAGAGCTTCGCGATCTCGACCTCCATCCCTCGCTCGTGCTTCCACTCGGCGAGGGGGAGGACGCTCTCGTAGTAGCTGTCGTGTGTGATGATGACGTAGCGGCCGCGGCTGTCGCTCTCGTAGCGCGGCCTGACCGCGTCGTAGTTGGCGATGATGTCCTCGTAGGTGGAACGGAACGCTCGCGACGCGGGGCGGTCGGTCGTCTTCACGTTGACGCGTCCCTCGGCGGAGTAGTCGAGCTCGACGACGAGCCTCGTCGTGACCCTGAGCTCGCCGGTCGACGGGTTGTACCCGATCGGATACACGCGGAGCGGGACGACGCGGAAGTCCCTCATGATGGAGGGCTCGCCGATCGCGACGCTCTCTCCGGGAAGGAAATCGGTGCGCGCGTAGGCCGCCTCGTCGAACACGATCGCGTCGTCGCCCGTCCCGCACACGGCGGAGAGCGGCGCCAGCTCGTAGCCCTCCCTGATCTCGTACTCTTCCTCGAGGACCCTGAGGGCGACGCCCGAGGCGGGCGGAACCGCAATGAGGGTGGCCGCGACGACGGTCATCGGCTCGCCCGGCGCGCCGAACGGACTCGCGCCCGCGACGCTGACGGCGTCGAGCGGACGTCCGTTCACGGGGATGGACAGAAAGGCGGGGTCCGGGACCACCACCTCGATGACGGTGCGACTCGAAGTCGACTCGAGGACGCGGAACGCGAGTTCCTCGCTCTGCGGCGGGAACGCGGCGGACGCCTCCTCGGGTGAGGCGGCGAGCGCGGGAATCGCGGCCGCCAGAATCAGACAGACCAACGTGCCGACGAGGATCCGCCGGCCAGGCTGGCACTCACGAGACGACTTCGAACGCATCAGGCTCTCCTTCCCCCGCGACTGACGAGCGGGGTGGTTTCGGTTCGTATCACGACCACGGCGCGCTCCCGGAATGGACCTCTCCCGTCACACGGGAGGTTCCCGGGCGCACTCCACCAACGAAACATCCGGGTCCACAGATGACCTGCCATTCGGTCAACGTGCGGAACCCGGCTGTATCTTCGCCATCTATCGTATTTTACCATATTCCTCGGCGTTTGTCTATGATCGATTCCAGCCACCTGAGGCTCCTTCATCGTGGTTCCCGGGCCTCGTGGAGTTAGAGAGACGCCACTTGGTGCGAATCCTTCACAAGGCAGGGTGTCGACGACGACCGCGGGAAGCGTCTCGAGCACGCAGCTCCCCCCCCCCCGAAGATCCCCCGGAAGAGCGGCTGAACTCTGCACATGGGCAATGTAGGCCTGCCGGGACGGCCCTGCAAGGCCGGGGCGTCGGCGCGCGGAAGGTCCCCCAAGCTGGGGGCGGGGGATCGATTTCGGGCTTGACAGGATCAGCCTAAATGATCATAATAGACAACGAGCTGGTGAATGTCTATCTATGCCACAACGTCCGAACCGTACACAGAGAATCCTGACTGAGCACTCAGCCTAAGGAGGATGCGAGTGACGCGACGTGAAGGAAAGCGAGAGGAGATCCTCGCGGTCGCGGGGCGGGTCTTCGCCAGGCACGGCTTCCGGAAGACGACGATCGGTGACATCGTCCGGGAGGCGAGCGTGGCCAGGGCGACCGTCTACAAGTACTTCCCCACGAAGGAGGACGTCTTCCGGGCGGTGATCCACCGGGAGTTCGGGGAGGTGCTGGCGGCCGACGAGGAGGCGATGGAACGCGAGACGACGGCCCGAGCCAAACTCCGGGCCTTCATTCTGAAACATCTGGAAATGCTGAGGCGTAAGGTCAACGTCTACCGGGTCACCTTAAGCGCGCTCTCAGAACTGTACAGCGAGGCGGACAAGCACGGGGAAGAGCTGGCGGCGCAGGCGCTCGCGCTCATCGGCGCGGTGCTCGAGGAGGGCATCGCGAGCGGTGAGCTCCGGGAGATGGACGCTCGTGCGACGGCCTTCACGATGCTCGTGGCGCACAAGGGTCTCTTCCTCGGAGCGCTGACCGGGTACTTCGAGCCGGAGGCCGAGGAGAAGCAGGTGGACCAGCTTCACGACATGATCTTCGAGGGGCTCCTGGCTGGAAGGGAGGGAGCATGAGAAGGACACCGATCCAAGGACCGGCACGGAGCGGACGCTGGGGCTTCCTGAAGGTGGCCGCGGGGGTGGCTCTGGTGTGCCTGGTGATTCCGGGCGCCGCGCGGGCCCAGGAGCAGCTCTCGCTCACGCTCGAGGACGCGGTCGGAATCGCGCTCGCCGAGAACAAGACGCTCGCGATCGCGGAGGCGGGGCGGAAGGCCGCGGAGGCGCAGGTGGGACAGGCGAGGTCGATGTTCCTCCCGTCGCTCACCGCGAGCGCGTCGTACACGCGCCTCGACGAGGCGCCCTACATCAGCGCGGGTGGCTTCGGGGAGATGTTCGCGCCGCTGATGGCGCCGTTCGATGACCTCGTGGAGAACGGGTATCTCGACCCGTCGACGCTGGAGGGACTCGACAGCGGGGGCGGAGACAAGATCTACATCGGCGACGAGAACATCTACACGATCGGACTTCACGTGAGGCAGCCGCTCTTCACCGGCGGAGCGATCATCGGCGGCTACCAGGCGGCCAAGCACTACGCGAAGGCCGCCGACTGGGCGGAGGTTCGCACGAAGGACGAGGTGCGTTACCGGGTGGGGGAGGCGTACTACAGTCTCATGCAGGCGACGGCCAGCCTCGATGTCATGGAGGGTTCCGTGGCGCAGCTCGAGGGGTACCTTGCCGATCTCGAGAATCTGTTCGAGGTCGGAATGCTCCTCGAGAAGGACGTGATGGCCGTCCGGGTGCAGCTCTCGAACGCGCAGCTCGGACGCAACAGGGCTTCGCACGGGATCCGGCTCGCGATGGCGTCGCTCTCCTTCGAGATGGGGATCGACACGCAGACCGAGATCGAACCGCTCGATCCCCTCGAGGAGGGGAGCTACTCGGACTCGGAGGTCGACACGTGGATCAACGTGGCACTCGAGGAGCGGCCGGACCTCCGGGCGATGGATGAGAGGGTGGAGATCGCCGACCGGCGCGTGTCGATCGCGCGTTCCGAGTACTGGCCGAACCTCGTCTTCGCCGGGAACTACAACTGGGACCGCCCGAACCGGGAGTACGCACCCGAGTTCTACGGGCACTGGAACATGACGCTCGCGCTCGAGATGAACGTCTTCGATTGGGGGAGGGTCCGGAACTCGGTCAGGGAGTCGAAGTCGTACCACACCCAGGCCGAGCAGGGCTACGCGATGATGGAGGACGCCGTGCGTCTCGAGGTCCAGTCGAGCTACCTCAAGAAGGACGAGTCTCGGCAGGCGCTCGCCATCGCCGAGACGGGGCTCGAGGCGGCCCGGGAGAACCTCAGGGTCACGTACGAGACGTTCCAGAACGGTATGGCGCTGAACACAGAGGTCCTCGACGCACAGGCCGGTCTCACGCTGGCCTCGCTCGCACGCATCCAGGCGGTGACGAAGCTACGGCTCGCCGAGACGAGGCTCGAACTCGCGTCCGGCGTGATCGGCCAATGAGAGGTAACGACATGAGAACGAGCAGGAAGTACGTAGCACGCATCGCGCTCCTGGTGTTGCCGTTCCTCGCCGCGTTCGCGGGCGGCTGCGGCGGTGGCGGGGAGGAGGGGGCGGCCGAGGTGACGGAGAGCGTGCCGGTCGAGACCGTGCGCGTCGGCCTCGAGAGCGTGACGCCGTCGATCAGCTACTCGGGCACGGTGAGCGCGGGAAGGGAGGCGCTCCTCGGAGCGCAGATCCAGGGTCGCGTGGAAAAGCTCCACGTCGACATCGGCGACCGCGTGAAGCAGGGTGACATCCTCGTCGAGATGGCCGGCGAACAGCTTGTGCAGGCGAAGGCCCAGTTCGTGGTCGCCGAGAAGGACTGGGAGCGGATGACCATCCTCCTCGAGAAGGGGGCCGTGACCCAACAGTCGTTCGACAAGATCGACGCCGCGTACCAGGCGGCGAAGGCCGGCTACCAGATGATCCTCGAGAGCGCGCAGATCCGCGCTCCGTTCACCGGCGTGGTTTCGCGACGCTTCCTCGAGGAGGGAGAGGTCTTCACGCTCATGCCGACCGCCGCCGGCTCGCCCGCGATCCTCGAGCTGATGCAGCTCGACCCGGTGAAGATCACGATCGAGGCCAGCGAGCGGGAGAGGCCGTTCGTGCGGAAGGGGCTCGACGCCGTCGTCGAGGTCGACGGATACCCGGGGCGCGAGTTCCGCGGCACCGTCAGCCGGGTCGCCCCATCGTTCGATCCGATGAGCCGCACCGCGTCGGCCGTCGTCGTGATCTCGAACAAGGACGAGACGCTCCGTCCCGGGATGGTGGCCGACGTCACGCTCTCGCTCCCGGCGCGCGAGGCGATCCTGATCCCGCGCGACGCGCTCATGCGGCAGGAGGGAACCGGGACGTTCTTCGCGTACGTCGTCGAGGACGGCATTGCCGGACGCAGAGTCCTCGAGCTCGGGTCGGCCTTCGGGCCCGGCATCGAAGTCGTCTCCGGGCTCGCCGACGGTGACGACATCGTCACGGCCGGGCGCTACAGGCTGTACGACGGCGCGGAGGTGACCGTCAGAGAGAGGGAGGGCGACCGATGAACCTCCCGGAACTAGCGGTACGCCGTCCGATCACGACCTTCATGTTCTTCCTCGCCGTGCTCCTCTTCGGGGCGCTGGCGCTCACCAGGCTTCCGGTCGACCTCATGCCGTCGTTCGAGATGCCGATGGTGAGCGTCGTGACGATCTACCCGAGCGGCGGGGCCGAGGACATCGAGACGAACGTGACGGAGATCATCGAGGACGCGCTCTCGACGATCAGCGGTGTCGAGCACGTCGACTCGGTCTCCCAGAGCGGCCTGTCGGCCGTCATGGTCCAGTTCGCCTGGGGCACCGATCTGAACGAGGCCTCGGCCGACATCAGGGACATGCTCGACATGCTCGGTGGTCAGCTCCCGAGCGACATCGAGACGCCGATGCTCATGAAGATGAGCTCGACGAACATCCCGATCCTCATGTTCGGCGTCACGGCCGAAGAGAACTTCGACGGACTCAGGCACATCGTCCGCACCCGGATCGCCGAGCCGCTCAAGGCCGTGCCCGGCGTCGCCGAGGTCTCGGTGATGGGCGGGCCCGAGCGCGAGATCCAGGTTCGGATCGATCCGAAGCGTCTCGAGGCGACCGGCATCTCCATGACGCAGATCGCGCAGGTCCTCGCGGCGGAGAACCTTGACATGCCCGCCGGCGACGTCAAGGTCGGCTGGGCCGAGTACACGGTCCGGATTCCGGGGCGTCTCACCGAGGCTTCCGAGCTCGAGAGCATCGTCGTCGGGCAGCACATGGGCAGGCTCATCTACCTGCGGGACATCGCGGAGGTGGAGGACACGTTCGCCGAGCAGCGGATGAAGGCGCGCTGCGACGGGGTGCCCGGCGTGGTGTTCTTCATCTCGAAGCAGTCCGGAGCGAACTCCGTGACCGTTTCGAACGAGGCGCTCGCGAAGCTCGAGCAGATCAAGGAAGACCTGCCGCACGACATCAAGTTCTTCACGTTCTTCGACACGTCCGACTTCATCGGGAAGGCGCTCCGGAACCTCCGGCAGGCGCTTCTGTACGGCGCCATCGGAGTCATCCTCGTCGTGCTCTTCTTCCTGAGGCGCCTCCGGAGCACGATCGTGATCGGACTCACGATCCCGGCGTCGCTCATGGCGGCCGTCTTCGTGATGTACGTGGCGGGCTACACCATCAACATGGTATCGCTCATGAGCATCGCGATCGCGATCGGACTAGTGGTCGACGCGGCCGTCGTGGTGCTCGAGAACGTGACGCGCCACGTGGAGTCGGGGGAGCGCGTCCGGGAGGCTTCGGTGTTCGGGCCGGCGGAGATCGGGCAGGCGCTCGCGGCCTCGACGCTCACCACGGTCGTCGTGTTCGTCCCGATGCTCTTCGTCACGAACATCACCGGCATCCTGTTCAAACAGATGGCGCTCGTCGTGATCGTGGCGATCACGATGTCGCTCCTCACGGCACTCACGCTCACTCCCGCACTCACCTCGACCTTCATGAGAAGGAGTTTCGACGGCGAGGGCGGAAGGAAGAAGGGCCGCTTCTTCCAGAGCGGCGAACGGACGTTCGCCAGGCTCGAGGAGCGGTACGCGCGGCTCCTCACGTCCGCTCTCGCGCACAGGAAGCGCACGGTGATCGTGGCCGTCGCAATCTTCGTCGTCTCGATGGCGCTCGGCGGGTTCGTGAAGACCGAGTTCTTCCCGCACCCGGACAGCGGCGAGATCGAGATGTTCATGGAGCTCGCCCCTGGCACGACGCTCGATCGCACGATGGAGGTGCTCGAGGAGCTCGAGGGGTTCATCGAGGAGGAGATCCCCGAGCGCAAGTACTTCTGGGCCTACGCGGGCGAGACCGGGAGCGGCTGGGCCGTCATTCAGGGCGAGCCCGAGGGGACCTACGTCGGGCGGGTCGGCCTCGAGCTCGTGGACAGGGAAGAGAGAACCCGCACGTCCGACGAGGTCGGGAACCTCCTGCGCGAGCGGGCGAAGCAGATCCCCGCGATCGTGACGCTGAACGTCCGGACGGGAAGCTCGATCGCGCAGTTCATGGGGATGGGCGGGTCTCCGCTGTCGATTCAGCTCAGGGGCGACGACCTCCGCGAACTCGAGGACGCCGGAGTGCTGGTCCGCGACGCGGTTCGTGAGGTCGAAGGCGCCGTCGACGTCGAGCTCGACCTGGGCGATCCCAGGCCGGAGTTCCACATCATGATCGACCGCGAGAAGGCGGCGGTCATGGGGCTCAACACCTACCTCATCGCGTCCGCCTTGAGGACCCACGTCTACGGAGTCGAGGCGACGAAGCTCCGGCAGGGCGGCGACCAGTGGGAGGTCATCGTCCGGGCTCCGGAGGAGGACCGCTCGTCGGTCGAGCGGATCCTGGCCCTCCCGATCCCTTCGGTGACCGGGCAGATGGTGCGACTCTCGTCGGTCGCTTCGATCGAACTGGGGACGGGGCCCACGGCCATCAGGCGCCGCGACCAGCAGCGGATCATCAGGGTCCAGGGCAGGATTCTCGACAGGCCACTGGGCGAGGTGGCCGCGGACGTCCGGGTCGCGCTCGACGATCTCGATGTCCCGCCGACGGTCAAGGTCGACTTCGGTGGCGACGTCCAACAGCAGCAGGAGTCGTTCGCCGATCTCGGTCTCCTGCTCCTCCTGTCGATCGCGCTCGTCTACATGGTCATGGCGTCGCAGTTCGAGTCGTTCCTCGATCCGTTCGTCGTCATGTTCTCGATACCGTTCGCGTTCGTCGGCGTCGTCTGGGCGTTCCTGATCTCGAACACGACGCTGTCCATGACGTCGTTCCTCGGCGTCATCATGCTCATGGGAATCGTGGTGAACAACGCGATCGTCCTCGTCGACTATACGAACATCATGAGAAAGAGGGGAATGGGACTCGAGGAAGCAGTACTGACGTCCGGGCGTCGTCGACTGAGGCCGGTCCTCATGACCGCCTTCACGACGATCACGGGAATGCTGCCCCTGGCCGTCATGCAGTACAGCGGCTCGGAGATGTGGCGACCGCTCGGCGTGACGATGGTCGGCGGGCTGCTCGTGTCGACTCTCGTGACGCTCATCCTGGTGCCGACGCTCTATACGATTCTGGAGTCGAGGCTCAGACGGAATGCGAGGTGGGAGTCGTGAAACTCGTCCTCATGACGTACTACGTCGGAGTGCACGACGAGGTGATGGAGATGCTCGACAAGCTCGGGATCTGCACGTACACGCGGTGGCGAGAGGTGGAAGGCAGGATCTCGTGCGGCGAGCCCCGCGAGGGGACGCACGTCTGGCCGGGCATGAACTCCGCCCTCTTCGTCGTCGTGAAGAAGGAGCTCGCTGAATCCCTGGTCAGCGACATCGAGGAGTTCAACCGCCAGAACACCGACCAGGGCATCGATGCCTACGTGCTCGACGTGGCAAGGAAGGTGACGGCAGGGGAGGCGTAGAGACTGGGATCGCGCCGTGGCCACGGCCGGCGACGATCGCGAGAGGCGGCGGGAGTGTCCCTTGAGGGGAGCTCCCGCCGTCGTGTTTGTTCGGCGACGCGCGGACCGACATCACGCAGACCGACCGGACCCTCTTCGCGAAGGTCGGCTACGCCTGGATTCTGTAGGCGGAATCAGACCGAGTGCGGCGAGGCCGCGACGCTAACCGGGGTAGCTCTCGAAGAGCTTCCCCCACTCGCTCGTGGAGAGCCAGTCGTCGACGACCTTCTTCCCTCTGGAGGGATACCAGAACTTGTCGTGGTAGTACTCGCTCGCGAAGATGAAGATCTTCACGATCGGGGTCTGGAAGAGGAGCTTCTGGAATATCCTGAGCGGCGACCGCCAGAGCAGCATACCCATTCCGGTCCCCAGGTTCACGCCCACCTCGAAGTTCCACCGCTCGGCGGCCGCGTCCCCGTCGCCGACGATCTCGATCCCCGACGGATCGCCCACGCCGAGGCCGCGCTCGGTCGCGTGCGCGATGTAGTCGATCGTCATCGGATCGAAGCCCATCATCTGCGCCGAGACCGCGTCGATCGCGACCTGGTCCGAAGACGCCAGGATCACGTCCTTCCGGTGGGGGACGAGCGTGCGCGGGCCGGGTCCGCTTCCCGCCGTCGTCCCGTCCATCGTGGCGAAGACACCGGTGTGGATCTCCTTCTGGATCGCGAGGAGATCGACGAGCGTGTCGTGGATCCAGGTGTGCGTCATGTGACGGTTGACGTTCAGAAGCCCGCCGAAGGCGTTCTTCATCGCGCCCGTCGTGGTCGTGTAGCTGTGCGTCTTCACGGTCGGGAGGTGCACGATGTTCTTCCCGAAGAAGAAGTCGGGGAGGTAGATCCCGTTCGGGAAGATCTTGTCGAGGACGAGCATCGGGGCCTTCGGCCGGTGCTCGATCCAGGCCATGTCGGCGGGATTGAAGTTGTACTTCTTTGGTACCTCGTACTTCTCGAGGACGGGGCCGAACTTGTTGTAGCGGTCACCGAGATCGGCGATCGTGACGACCGTCTTGTTGTGGACGTCGACAAGGTCGTCGAACCCGGCGTCCTTGAGGGCGAGGATCGTCCCCTCGAGCTGCCACGGAGTCGTGTTCGAGCCGGGGTACATGAGGTGCCAGCTGATGTTGTCCTTGAGGATGGTCGTGGCCGACGGGTCGAGCGCGTCCTTGAGACCCGCCAGCTCACAGAGCCGCCTGTAGTCGTCGAGGACGGTCTCGGGCTTGGTCCGGAGGACCGCGACCTTCGGCTTTGCCATCCCTGGTCTCCTCCCGCTCACGCCCGCGGCGCGCTCACACCCGGCGCGGCTCTCCGCGGTCTCCCGACAGAACGAAGCGGCCTGCCCGCTCAGCACGCCGCCCCGAGGAACCGTCTGGTGCCGAAGGGGGGATTCGAACCCCCACAGGGACTAGCCCCACTGCGCCCTGAACGCAGCGCGTCTACCAATTCCACCACTTCGGCATGCTCAACGTAGTTCGAAGTCTAGCCCCGGGGGGCGCCTCCGTCAACCGCAATCAGGAGCAACCTCCGGGCCAGACGGGCGCGTTCCGGGGCTTTCCGCTTGTTCGAGGCTGCCGTTCCCCATAGCATGATGCGCGTGAACCATGCGGCGCGATCAGGCGGGCCGCACCGCCGGGCCGGCCTTCGAACAGCGGCAGGAGGAAACGAGATGTCGACTCGGGACCGTGTGACGATCGGCCTTCTTGTGGTCGTGGCGATCCTGCTCACGCAGACCGGCGCGGCCTTCGCGGAGGACCGTGCGCTGGGAATCGTGCTCGCCGAGGGGGAGTTCCGCGAGCAGTCCGGCGACCCGCCGTCCGCCGCGGGCGAACAGGGCGAGCGCCTCTTCCCGCTCTGGAAGGAGCTGGCGGAGGGCTACGAGGACATGCTCCCTCCACCCTACGGTGTGGCGGGCGTCCTCAACTGGCTCGGTTCGGGATACAGCCTCGTCAAGGCCGATCTCAGTCTGAACGATGAGCCGCTCGAGTCGGTCGACCTCACGGGCTCGGACGTCACGACGAGCGCGTACGTCGCGGGCGTGAAAGGTGACCTCTGGCTCTTCCCCTTCCTGAACGTGTTCGCCACCGTGGGCAAGACCGAGGTGGATGCTCTCGTCACGCTCGCGAACGTCCCGAACGGAATCGGCGGGCTTCCCCCCGAGGTCCAGTACGGCGACGTGTTCATGAATCTGAATTTCTCGGGATGGTTCTACGCGCTCGGCACCGTCGTCTCGGGCGGGCACGGGAACGTTTTCATCGTGGCCGACTTCGTCTACGCCGTGCAGAAGCTCGACGCCGAGAGCGTCGGCCTCGACGACGACGACGTCAAGGCGTTCACGTCGGCCCCGCGCCTCGGCTACCACATCGGCTCCATGGAGGTGTGGATCGGCGGGCGGTACCTCTCGATCGAACAGAACTTCTCGGGAACCGTGGCGATCGAGGAGAACACCCTCAACTACGACGTCAAGATCGACCAGGCGGACTGGCACTACCTCATGGGCATGCACGCGCTGCTCCACGACCACTGGGACGTCGTGGTCGAGGGTGGAATCGGCGTCCGGAACTCGGTCGTCATGAGCGTCGGATATCGCTGGTGATCGGTCCGCCTCGTGGGCTAGATGCTTCATCGATGGGTGCGCCGGCTGCAGCCGGCGCGCCTCGGTTTCTGCCCCCGGTCTCCGCCCTTGGTCCCCGTCCTCGATTCCCGCCCACAAGGTACGCTGCCCCCGGCTGCCCCTACAGTGGGGCGTTCTTGTTGTCCAACTCCAACTATTGACAACTTGCACATCCTGTGATACAATCAAAGATGAGAGATGTGTCCACGCCGGATACGGTTCGGCGTAATTTGTCGTCCGGCTGCTCACTCCCGGGCACTGGAACCGGATCGCCCGGCGTGGACTTAGAACGCCGAATTGGCCGGCGACGTTAGAGGCGGAGGGGGCCGTAGGCAGCCAGCGAGAAGAGACGCAACCCGTTGTCACAGCCGCGTTGGTGAAACCCCTCTGTCGACGTCGTCGGCCCCTGAGTGTTTCTCTGGGGGGGACGGCCCGCGGCAATCAGTAATCGACGGTCGAAGGACGATCTTCGAGCCTGCGATTGCCTGAGAGCGTGGCGGGACTCGGCGCAAGCCGAGCGCGACCGGAGGCGGGCGGGGGAGAGATTCCCCCGCCCGCCGGCACGTTTGCGCCCACCCACCCCGAATCGCCTTGCCCACCGCAAACCCGCTCTGCTAGCATCCTTGGGGCCGGCCGCGGGCGTGCCGCCGAGCCGTCGCCCGGGGCCCGG
>JALGWI010000111.1 GCA_025774245.1 bacterium | reverse complement strand
GAGCCACGTAGCAGACAGGTCCGGAGTACCATGGAACTCCCCACACCTCGTCGGTGTACTCTGACTCGAACGCGTCGTGGTAGACCGCGGCTACCACGTAGAAGTACGTGGAGTCGTTAACTGCCGTGGTGTCCCTGTATGACGTGGCGTCGGGGTCCGCGACATCGATGAGCGCATAATCTGATCCGGAGACTGGCGAACGATGGATGGCGATCCCGGTCAGCGGCTCCAAGGCGCGGGCCGATGGCGGAGACCAGGCAAGGCGGATCTCCTCGTCCCACGACTCCGCAACAAGACCGGACGGGGGTGGGTAGGTGGTTGTGAGCAGCACCTGTTCGAGAACCACATCCTCAGCGAAGATGTAGAACTCCGGGTGGGCAGCATCAGCGTATCCGTCCTTCGAGTACAGGACCGAGTACGTTCCCGGGTAGATGCCCGACAGTGAGAAGTCGCCCGAGCTGTCTGTGTACGTCGTGTCGGCCACCGCCAGCGGCGACCGCGGCTCGAGGACGACTCTGATCCCGCCGTGGTCGGCCGTGCCGTCCAGCACAGCCCTTCCCTGGACAGCCTGGAGCTCGTCCAGCGTGAAGCTCTGCGGTTCCGAGAGGCCCCAGTCCGTCGTCTCGTGAACCGGGCTGTTCCAGTCGCGAGCCTTGAGCTTCCAGTAGTAGGTCTGCCCCCTCGCAAGATCCAGAGGCACGCACTCCAGCATCGTCGCCGTATCGCCCCCGTCATCGAAGAGCAGCGTGTCGCCGTCGGCCACAACAGCGATGTCGTCGACGTGCCACCCCTCGTACTCGTACTCGAGCTCGTCCGACACGAACAGGAACTCGATCTGGACCTCGCTCCCGCAGTAAGACGAGAGATCGAACCCGGCATCGACCCATCCCCCGCTGCTCCCGCAGTAGCCCGGCAGTGGTGTGCCGTAGCAGTGGTACTCCAGGGCGAAGAGGTGGCTCACGTCGTATGAGCCCACGACAGGAGTCAGGATGTCCCATGTGCTGCCGCCATCCGATGAAGCCCTCACCACTCCCCCGTCCCAGTCGGGAGGCTCCGTGTCGTACTTGTGCATGAACGAGAGCGACGCGCCGAGCGTGCACTCCGTGAGGTCGATCGGCCCGGAACGCAGAGACTGCACCCACTCGTCCCCATACATCAAGGAGTCCGCATCGCCGCACCACCACGAGCTCCCGGCGTAGGCCTGGAACTGCGACGGACTCCAACGTCTATCGAAGGCCGACCGGAACCCCCAGCTCGTACCATACGGAAGGTAGTGGAATTCCCTCTTGCAGGCGAACGTCTCGTCGGGGCTCAGCCACAGGTCTACCCCGATCACGCTGTTGGGATCCGGATCCGTCGGCTCCTCCCACTCGAACGTGATGAAACTGATGTCCTCCTGGAGCCCTGATGGGGTCAGCGCCGAGAACGAGTCCGGGGGCTCATAGCCTTCGTTCACATCGAACGACCACGGCCGTCCCCAGCTCTTCGACCGGTCCCCGTCCGGATCGATGGCGTACACGTCCCAGAAGTACTCTTCATTCTCCGCGAGGGTCCCGGGGTATGTCCACGACGTGTCAGCGATCGAGTCGTAGACCTCCGCCGTGGTGAATGCGGTGGTGGTATCGAGCCAGACCTCGTACATCACGACACCACCGTCGGGATCTTCCGAGGGATGCCACTCGAACGTCGGCCGAGAGATCTCTTCGGTCAGCGTTCTGCCGCTGTTGACCGTGATCGGACGCCTCTGTGGACCGACCCTGACGAACCGGAACGGGGGGCCGCCGGCGTCCACGGTGAAGAGCCGCGAGCCCCCCAAGTTGCTGACCGCCTCAGCGTGCGTATCGTGGGCCGTCACGCGCCAGTACAGCGTGTCGCGTGGAAGGTCGGAAGGCGGGTAGAAGTGCTCGTGCGTCAGCCCCTCATACACGTCTACGTTATCGAAGGCGGCGTCGTGTCCCAGTTCGAGGGTGTAGAGCACGTGATCGCCGTGGTCCTCGGCGCGAGTCCACGTAAACCGCGGCCTCAGCTCGTCGACCGACGCCCCCAGCGATGGCGAGACAAGCGTGAACGTGTCCGGTGCGGCGTTCTCTGTGTTGACGCCGAACCGCCACGCCGTCTGAGCACACCACACTGTGTCGGGGAACACCGGCTCGTACGCACGCACGCGCCAGTAGTAGAAGGCGTGGTCTCCCAGCGGATCGGTGAGTGTGTAGGATGACTCCTGTAGCTCCGAGATCACGGTCGGATCGGAGAAGGACGGATCCTCCGAAATCAGGAGGTCGTACTGCTTGCCGTACACGCTCTCCCACTGGAACTCGATCGGGAAGCTCCCGAGGATCTCGTCGTCGCTGGGGGCTGCGAGCGAGAAGGTCTCGGACTCGAACGTGGCTTGCCTGCTCCCGGAGAGCGCCACGAACCGGCCATCCGAGTCGAAGCCGGCGATCGTGTAGTACGGATCCAGGTGACCGAGACTCGTCGTGTCGACGAACGACGTCGTCGTACCTGGAACCGCGAACTCGACCACAAACGCATCCCGGTAGTTCGTGTCTGCGATGGCGATCTGCGATCTGAGGATCGCGAGATGCTCAACAACGAAGTCCCCCGTGTCCGGTCGAGCCCAGCGCAGCTCCGATGCTCTTCCCGTACCGCCCGTCCTCGCGACCTGCTCGAGCTCCAGCGGAAACGAGATGATCCGGATGGGACCGAAGCGGACCGTGATTACGATGCCCGTCGAGCCACCAGGTAGCGAATACGAGCCTCTCGTGGTGCTAGAAACCACCCCGAATTCGTATTCGCTACCGACTTCGAGGTCGTACGTCCAGAGACTCAACATCCTCTCCTGCGGAGGATACAGCATCCGCCGCTCCGTGCTCGTCCAGAGCCAATCACGCTCCGCGTCCGGAAGGGGATCATCGCCATAGCCGTCCAGACTCCCGCCACACCAGGGAATCCCATCGCCATTGCAGTCATCGGCACCCCAGATGATCTCGGGTATTTCGATCAGCTGATTGGCAGAGAACTCGCGGACGGTCCACCCCGCATTCTGAACCCAAGCACCGCAGTCCCGCCCGCTGGGGGGCTCGTCCGATTCGCCCCCGCCACACTTCCCGACAACGACAAGCGTGTCGCCACGGGAGTACTCGGTCGTGACCTGATCGTCACAGGGAGGAGACTCCGGACGAGCCTCCTGCACCCTCGCACTCGCGCCGGCGGAGGCAAGCGGAACCACCAGCATCACGGCAAGTGTGATTCGTAGCTGCGGTCTCATCCATCCACCTTCCTTCTCCGGCGCATGTGCAGCGATGCTGCCGCAGGCGTTGAGCTGCTGCTGGAACCTGTCCGTGGCAGGGCGGGATGGGGACGGTGCGTCTCGGACCGTCGTCTCACGCCGAGCCCGCCGCGCAGATGTACTTGAGCAGTACCATACTAGCAGAGATCCCGAGCCGCACCAAGTATAACGCTTCCAACTCATGAACAATTCATCGGGGATGCCCATCCCAGTGAAACCCATCCCTTGTAGGGCCTCCTGGTCCGCAGACCAGAACCGCTGCCCATTCCCCCGCCCCCCGTGCTACCATCGTGGTCACCGATTCACCCATGGCACCCATGCCAAACCACCCTCCGGAACACGGAGGAAGGAGGATCCATGGCACGCATCGCTGTTCCTGCGGCCGTCGTCTGCCTCGCGCTGGCCGCCCCGATCGCGGTCCACGCCGCAGTCGGCCCCGAAGACATCCTCGGCGTCATGAAGGAGGAACTCGACCGCTCGATGTCGAACCTCGCCGACGCGAGCGATGCCTCGATGTACTTCCTGCAGTACTCGGTCACGGAGCTTCACGACTTCGATCTCGGTGCGATGAACGGCGGACTCGATTCGCCGCAGCAGTCGTCGCGGCGCTACCTCGACGTCGATATCCGCGTGGGCAGCATGGAGCTCGACAACACCCACGAGATCCGGGGCGGGAGCTGGCGCGACAACTACGCGCCGGCCCGCACGGTCGAGTTCCCGCTCGAGGCCGACGGCGACGCCATCAAGGCGGCGCTCTGGAACGAGACCGAGTACCAGTACCAGAAGGCGCAGGAGCGCCTGACCAAGGTTGAGACGAACCGGCAGGTGCTCGTCGAGGAGGAGGATCTCTCGAACGACTTCTCGCCGACCGAGCCTCAGGAGTACGTCGAGACGGTCAGGAAGAGCCAGATCGATCGGGAGCACTGGGCGGGGATCCTCTCGCGCGTCGGCGATTACCTCGCCTCGCACGACTTCGTGAAGACGTCGAGCGCCAGTCTCTCGCTTCAGGACAAGCTCACGTTCATGGTGAACAGTGAGGGATCGAGTACCACCGGGTCAGCCTCGGCCTCTCGGGCATGGCTGACGACGGGATGGACTTGATGAGGTACGAGACGTACAGCGCGTTCTCGCTTGAGAACCTCCCCGACGAGGCCGCGCTCATGGCCGACGCCGAGCGACTCGTCGCGGAGCTGGCGGCCTTGATCGACGCGCCGGTCGTCGAGCCGTACATCGGCCCGGCGATCCTCATGAACCGCGCGAGCGGCGTCTTCTTCCACGAGATCTTCGGTCATCGGATCGAGGGACACCGCCAGAAGAGCGAGAGCGAGGGACAGACCTTCACGAAGAAGGTCGACCAGCAGATCCTCCCCGAGTTCATCAGCGTCTACGACGATCCGACCATGCAGGAGTTCAACGGCACGGATCTCCGCGGGTACTACAAGTACGACGACGAGGGCGTGCCGGCCGAGCGCGTGGTCGTCGTCGAGAACGGCGTCCTCAAGAGCTTCCTGACGTCGCGCTCGCCGATCGAGAAGTTCCCCCGGAGCAACGGCCACGGGCGCCGCTCGTACGGGAACGACGTCGTGGCGCGGCAGGGGAACCTCCTCATCGTGTCCGACAAGGTCGTCTCGTTCGACCGCCTCCGCGAGATGCTGATCGAGGAGTGCGAGCGTCAGGGGAAACCGTACGGCCTCGTCTTCGGCGACATCTCCGGCGGGTTCACCATGACGGGCCGCGGCGGACCGCAGGCGTTCAAGGTGCTTCCGCTCTACGTCACGCGCGTCTACGCCGACGGCCGGCCGGATGAGAT
>JALGWI010000065.1 GCA_025774245.1 bacterium | reverse complement strand
TCGCCCCCTCCGTTTCCACGCGATCGCGAAACTCCACCCCAGAACGCTGAGCACGACCGCCTGAATCAGGAGGTTCGTCCTCTCCATGCGTCCGGTGTGCGTTCCGAACCAGCTTCGGCCGGCCTTGAGGGCGAGGAGCTTCATCGCGGCGCTCGGGTGAACGCGCGCCTCCTCGATAAATGCCCCCACGACCTGCCCCGTGGACTCGAGCTCGTCCCTTCTCTCGTCGAGCCGCTCCATCATCGCAACCACGTCGGCGGGTGCACCGACCCCCTCGGTCATTGCTTCGGGTCCCGCCATGAAGGTGATCCCGTCGACCGCGCTCGGACGACTCCCGGTGCTGAGGACGATGAGCTGACCGGATTGCCCGAAGACCCACAGCTCCCACGGCGCCACCACGATCGCGCTGCCCAGAAGAAGCGCGGCGATGAGGATCGCCCGCGCGCGCCGCGAGGATCTCCCGGATCTCCGGATCCAGGTGTACACCGCGAGGATGGCGCAGATCGCGATCGCAACGGGGCGGACCAGCATCGCGAGGCCGAGCAGCAACCCGACCGCAACGTAGCGCGGACGCGACTCGCTCTCGGAGACCTCGAGCTCCCAGTAGAGCGCCAGCGCGGCGTAGAGGAGGAGCAGATAGGGGGTCTCGCTGTTCGTCTGCTTCGTCAGCCAGAGGTTGAACGGGTAGACGAGCCAGGCGAGGGCGGCGATCACCGACCACCCATCGCTCCAGAGCGTGCGGGCGATCCGGAAGACGAGCGTTGCGGTCAGGGCCGTGATGAGGAGGATCGCGATCGCCACGATCGGATCCTCGGGAACGTTCAGCGCGCCCGCGAGGCCGAAGAGCCCCGCCAGGTACGCCGGGTAGCCGGGCGGGTAGCGCACCGCGAGGCACCCGTCGTCGAGCCTGAGCCCCTGGCCACGGAGGATGCCGCGCGCGACGGGCTCGTAGAAACGGGTGTAGTCGTGGCTCTCGTTCCCCGCGAACTCGGGAGGGACGAACTGCGAGAAGAGGACGATGACGACGATCGAGAGGAAGAAGACGAGCAGAGATGCCCGGACCGTTCGTGACGACCGACCCTGCCCATCGCTCGAGACCACGTTGCCATCCCTGTGTGTGGTTGCTCCCGGGGGGATGTCGCGAAGCGAGCCGACGACCCAAATCTAGCAGGGATACGAGGAGCTGCGCAAGGGTTTGCCTGCCCCGCACCGCCGAGCCGTGCCCGGCCCAAACGCCACCCGCCCGACACGTTGGGTGCCGGGGGTGGTCCGGAGGGTGCGCTCGAGGCCGTACTCGAGGGAGTGCTAGAGGAGTTCGGAGAAGAACGCCTTGATCTTCCCCCACGTGCTCTGTTCGACGGGGGAGACAGGCGTCACGGTGATGTTCAGGCTGACCTCGACGATGTGGTAGCTCTGACCCTGTGTGATGATGTAGTCGCAGACGCCGAGCACACCGTCGCCGTTGTCGTCCCATCCTTCGATGTGATGCTCCATGCAGAACTGCGGATAGACCTCGTGCCAGACCTCGCACGTCGGGTCGCCTCCGGTCTGCGGCTCGGTCGGTTCGGCTCCCCACGGTTCCCCACCCGCAGGGTCCTCGAGCCAGTACGTCGGCCCTGCCCACTCGATGTGGTAGCGGGTGCCGCTCAGCGTGATGTAGTCACACGTGCTGACCACTCCGTCACCGTTGTCCTCGTAGCTGTCCTGGTTCGCCATGTTGCAGTACGCCGGCCAGATCTCGTGCCACGGAGATCCGTCCGGCGGAATCGGATCGCGGCCTGTCCCCGCATACTCGAAGGTGAACTGCGCGCTCGCCGGCAGAGCGAAAGCCATGATGCTGACAACAACAATTGCTATGCACCTCCTCATCGTCCCTCCCCTCATCTGTTTGGCCATCGAACTCATTCCCGCGCTTGCCGCCCGCGGGACACGACACGGGAGAGAGACCCTCGCGGCCCGATGGCGCGGGCGACACCGCCCGCTCTCCAACCGCCGGGCGTCTCTGCGTGGGCTGCGCACCCACGGTCCTCAGAAGCGGCCGATCCGGTCCAGAGGCCCCTCCCCTCGCTCCCGACCCGGCCGGAGCGCTGCCGCTCCACCGCTCGGTCCGGGAGCCCCTGCCATGCTGCGATCTCCCCCCTTCCGCGACCACGTCGCATGACCCGGTGACTGCTCGCTCGGGCTGCCTGATGCCTGGAGATGAACCCCATTCATCACCCGACCATTGTTTTGATGCGGGGTGACACAAACTGATGCCGGGGATTCTGCGAGAGGAGGGAGGGCGATTCAGGGGGACGTGGCGGGAAGGCGACGGGCTCCCGGGTCTCCCCGGGAGCCCGCACGGCTTTGTCTCGCGGCGCCGCCGATGCGCGGGCGGCTCGCTGGCTTCTACTTCAGAAGAACCATGGAACCCGTCAGCGTCTCGCCGTCGACGTCGAGGCGGCAGAAGTAGACCCCGGAGGCGAGCCGCGTTCCGTCCTCGCCGCAGCCGTCCCACGCGACGCTGTGGCGTCCGGGGGTTTCGACAGCGTCCTCGAGAAGCGTTCGGACGAGCCGGCCGGCCGCGGTGTAGACGCGCAGCATCACGACCGCGGACGCGGGAAGGTCGTAGGCGATCTTCGTCACCGGGTTGAACGGGTTCGGGTAGTTCCCACGGAGCGCCAGCGCCGAAGGTGTCTCTTCGCCCTCCGGGACGCCGACGGGGTTGACCGCGACGTCGGGGTTCCCCCGCGGCTCGATCCTGTAGTTCCCGTAGAGGTACGCGACGACACCCATGACGCACACGCTGTCGCCGACGACCGGGTCGTAGGCGTAGTAGCCCCACCGACCGACGCGGCACGTGTCAGGCAGCCCGAACGGCGTGTTCGAGATCGCCCACTCCCCCACGTGGACGTCGTCGTCGAAGACCTCCGCACGCATCGCGTGAACGAGAACGCCTTCGTACTGCTCGCCGGTTTCCGCTTCCTGGAGCTCGGGCGTGCTGATCTCGACGGCCGGCGGAACGGTCGCGCGCGAAGGCTCAATGACCCGCACGGCGTCCGGGAAGTGGAGGTAGATCTCGGTCTCCCCGTAGTACTCCTGGGCGTTCCCACAGACGATGACCTCGTCCCCGCGCTCGAGCGAGAGCGACGACGTCCGGTCGTAGACCCGGATGCCGTTCCACGGGCCCTCGCCGTCCTGGATGTAGAAGTCGAAGTCCTCGTAGACCCCGGGCTCGGCGGTGACCACGCCAAACGTATTCACGGCCATGCCGGCGTACGGCGACGCGTCGTCCACGCCCGGTTCCGGCACGTACTGGATGTCGTCGATCGGGAGCACCCCGACGTAGAGCTGGTAGTACCCCTCGTCGGGCGCTATGTCGTCCATGCCGCCGGCCGTACACATGACGGCGTAGTAGATCCTCTGCCCGTCGGTGAACGGCCCGATGCTCGCCGAATACGTGTCTTCACCGGACGGCGTCATCGCGACGGCGGTCGGCGGTCCCCCGCCCGTCCGGTACTGAAGCGTGACCGTCGGCGGACTCACCGACGCGATCCTGGCCGAGATCGTGACGTCCTCCCCCGGCTCGGGCGGGATCGGCAAGTACCGGACGCGGTCGACCCGCGGCGGCCCGACGATGTCGTCGTCGCCGCGTGGCTCGATCTCGTACTGCCCGTAGCTGTACGCGAGAAGTCCCCCGAGCTCCGTGAGCACATCTCCAAGCGTCGGGTCGTAGCCGTAGTACGCGGTGTCGTCGACCTGGACGGTTCCCTGGTTCAAGTCCATCGCGTACCACTCCCCGTGCTCGTTCGGCTCGGAGACCACGAACAGGTCCGACACCCTCACGAGCTGTCCCTCGTACATCTCAGCCATGGGGTTGTCGGGGCTCACGTCCCACGCCGAAACGTCCGTGTGTACGGCCGAGGTGTCGCCTTTCGCACGGACGACGAGGGCCGAGGGGAAGTCGAGGCGGATCTGCGTCTCCCCGTAGATCTCGCGGACCGTCCCGGAGATCGTAACCGTGTCGGTCTCGCTGATCTCCGTCAGGAGATCGTTGAACCCCTGCGACGACACCACGACGACGCCCCGGTAGGCGCCCGTGCCCTCATGAATGTAGAGCCTCTCGTCGCCGAAGACGCCCTCGCCTGCCGTGACGACGCCCTGGACGTTCACGGGCTCGTTCTGATACTGCGACCGGCCGTCCCGCCCCGCCATCTCGACCTGGACATCGTAGATGGAGTAGAAGACGTCGACACGGAAGGCGTGCGGATCCGCCGCGCCCTCAGCCGGGTAGCGCGTGGTGGCGCCGTACATGTCGACCGCGCGCACGTAGTAGTCGACGACCGCTCCCTCCCCCTGCGCCGGGATCTCCGCTGTGTACCGGTGGGTGTCGGTCATCGCTCCCTGCGTCGCGGCGACCACCATCCATGGGCCGCTGTCCACCCGGTAGCGGATCTGCACCGTGTCGGGGAGAGCGCCCTCGTCACTGACGTGCGCCCGGAGGATCGTCGGCATGGCCGAGCTCGCCGGGATCGGCTCGAAACTCACCCCCCAGATGTACGGGGGCTCGTTGGCCATGTTCGGCCCGCCCGGAGTCGCCGCCTTGGTATCGAAGTCGTCGCAGCTGTTGTCGGTGTCGGTGCTCTCGGAGTCGCGGCCGAGCGTGAGCCCAAGATAGGCGATGCCCGGATACGAGTTGTCGTCCGCGCCGTCGTCCCCGGGGCACGGGTCCGAATCGCACTCATAGGGATCATGGTACTCGACCAGGTCGGACAGAAACTGCAGCTCGCTGTGGCTGTAGAGATAGACCACGTCCGCCTGGTCGTAGGACGTGCAGTAGACGCCGTAGCCGCTCCCGCCGACGAGCTGGATCTCGTCGCTGTACGACGGGTCATCGATCTGGAGATTCATGTTCGGGACGTTGGGGTTGTCTGTGTCGGTGAACTGGGCGTTCGCGTCGTACATCTCGAAATCCGGGTAGTACCCGAACTCCTCGTAGAAGCCGTCGTCACCGTCCCCGCCGTCCTTCGCGACGACGACGTACTCGCCGGCATGAATCATCGTGCCGCCCGGGAAGCGCCAGAAGTCCTCGCCTCCGCACACGCCGCCATACTCGGTCCCGGCGAGCGACCAGTACCCGATGTTGATGTCGATGTCGTGCGGGTTATAGATCTCGATGAACTCGGCGCCGTCGTAGTAGCCGGGCGGGTTCGGGTAGATCTCATTGATGACGACCCCGACGATCTCGAGCGTCACCGGAACCTCGACCATCGGCTCGTCCGGGTCGTTGGAGAAGATGAGGATCAAACACTCGTACGTTCCCTGATCGAGGTTCCAGGGCTCGATGATGAGCTCCACGTCGGAGTATCCCCCGGGATCGACGACCCCTCCCCAGGGATTCGGCGTGAGCCACTGGCACGTGACCTCCAGGACCCACTCCAGGAGCTGCTGTCCGTCGTTCGCGATCGTCAGGACATCGGTCCCGGAGCCGCCGATCGGGAGAACGAACGAGAACGATTCCGGATCGATCACGATGTCCGGATCGCCCTGGGCCGCGGCCGGTACCGCGAATCCGGCCAGAGCCAGGACTGTCAGCGTCAGTACAACACAGAGCGTTCGCACGGCTTCCTCCTCCGATCCCTGGGATCGATTCGCCAAGAGCTGCACGCCGGCTGCGATGGTCCGGAGTTTACGCTCTCCCCGCCCCGCAGTAACCCGCACGCGGTTCACTCAAATCTCGTTGAGTCGTAGTTTTGGTGGATCGACGTAGTATACATGATCAGCTGTCCGCCAATCAAGTCCTTACTTCGGAATCTGTGGATTCGGGCGGCTGTTCCCCGTTCTCCTGCTCGCTCCCCGATTCTCCCAGGCATGCGCACCCCAACCGCGTGCTGCATCGCTCGCTCGAACCGGGCATCGTGAGCCCGGTCACGCGCTCGGAGTCCCTGCGCACCCCGGAGGCCAGCCAGTCGGACGCGATCTCATAGAGACTGACGATAGGTCACGAGTAGATGGAGAGCGGCGGCGTGCTACGTCTTCCGCTCTTTCTTCTTCGCGGCGGGAAAGAGGACGTTGTTGAGAATGAGGCGGTAGCCGGGGGAGTTCCGGTGGAGGGAGAGGATGGTGGGCGGGTCGCCGACGAGGTGGCGGTAGTCCTCGGGGTCGTGCCCGGCGAGGAACGTGAACGTCCCGCGGCCGAGGCTCCCGTGGATGTATTTGACCTCCTCCGACCCCGGATAGTCGGCAAGGACGGTCACGTACTTCTTGACCAGGCTCCGTCGGTAGGTCGTCGTCTGGCCCATGAACCCTTTCACCACGTTGACGTGGCACTGCGTGAGCATCGTGGGAACGGGATCGTGCTTCGCGGCGAACTCGAAGAGGGTGAAGTAGTCGATCTCCTCGGGCCTGAGCTTCGTCACGTCGGTCATGTCGATGTCAGAGAACTCGTAGACGAGTGGGTTCTGGATGATCGAGAACCCCTCGAAGGCGAGCGACCTCGAGAAGTCGAGCTTCTCCTGTGCTCCGGGCTCGGGCGGCGTGCCGTCGAACGGCGCTGCCACGATGTCGATGCCCTCGGCCGCGAGCGCGATGTCGTAGCTGTCGGTGCCCGAGCACATCGCGAAGAGGAACCCGCCGCGCCTGACGTACTCCTTGATCGCGCGGGCGGACGTCTTCTTCTGTTCCGACACGGACGGGAATCCCTGCTCGGAAGCCAGTCGCTCGTAGAGCGCCTTCTGCTCCTTGTACCAGTCGGCGTTCTGGAATGAGGCATAGAACTTCCCGTACTGGCCGGTGAAATCCTCGTGGTGGAGGTGGAGCCAGTCGAACCTGTCGAGCTCGCCCGTGAGAACTTCCTTGTCCCAGATGATCGTGTACGGGATCTCCGCGTACTCGAGCGCCAGAAGCACCGCGTCGTCCCACGGCTGGATGTTGCCGGGAGCGTAGAGCGCGACCGCCGGGGCCTTCTCGAGAAGGACGACCTCCATGTTCTCCTCCTCGATCGTACGGTAGATCCCCGCGAGGTCGCCCCCCCCGGGCTCCTCGTACACGACGCCGTAGTAGCGGCACTCGGCGGCAACGTCGGTGCCTCCGTCGAGAACGAGGAAGGAGCCGCTCCGGTAGTTCAGGAGCCACTCGACCCGGTAGCTCTTCTCGAGCGCCCAGTATGCAACGCCGTACGCTTTGAGGTGATCCGTCTGGGTGAGGTCCATCGGGATGAGGGTCGCCGCGTGCGCGCCGGCGGCGACGAATGCGAGAGCGACGAGAAGCAGGGGGACCGAAGCCCGCTGGGAACGCGTCATCCCTCGAGCTCCTTCCGATTTCTCAGCCGATCGATCTTCCGTCGCGCCTCCCCCGAGAGGAAGTTCGGCGGGAGCTCGTCCAGGATTCCGGTGTACTCGACGATCGCTTTCTCCGGCCACCTCTTGTTCTCGGCGAGGATGTCACCGCGCCTCATCCTGGCCTCCGCGGAGACACGGATGGCGTCGATCGACGCGATCACGTGCGCGTAGACGGTGAGAGCCCCGTCGATGTCTCCCTCGTCCTCCGCCATCCGGCCCATGAGCATGTACCCCTCGGCCGCGGCGGGCGTTCCCAGGTGCGCCTCGACCAGCTCCTCGAGAAGAGAGAGCGCCTCGCCGACATCGTATCTGAGCCGCGCGGCGTGCGCGTCGGCGAAGAGAATGACGGGCGCGAGAAGCCCCGTCTCCTCGCCGTCGGCGATCACGAGCATCAGCCTGAGCGCGTCGTTGACGAGCGTCCCCGCTGGGTTCTCCTCGACCATCGTGCGGAGCTCCCCGAGCGCCCGGCCGGTCTCGTGCCTCAGGAGGGAGACGTACCCGAGCTGGAACATCGCCTCGTGGAGCGTCGCCCCGCGTGCCTTCCCCTCGATGAGCGCCTCGGCCCGCGCGTAGGCGTCGTCGAGCCGGCCGAGTGTCAGGTACGCGTCGATCGCAACGAGGGCTCCCTCCTGGTTGATCTGCCTCGCTCGCATCCGTGGACCGATCGAGAGCTCATCGACACTCCGGAGCGCGGCCGTGGGATCGCGGAGCTCCTCGAGCTCGATCCGCGCGGCCGTGAGGAGCGCCTCGGCGCCCTCCCGAAACTCCATGAACGCGTCGGCCGTCGCTTTGAGCTCCGAGACGGCTTCGCGCGGCTGGCCGAGATCCGAGAGGATCCGGGCCGCCGCGATACTGGCGACGGCAGCGCCCGCCGACGCAGGGTGGCGCTCCGCCACCATCGCGTACGCCTCGCGGGCCTCCGCGAGGTCGCCCTCATCCTTGAGGATCGTCGCGAACGCGAGGAGCTCGTTCCCCCCGTCTCCCGTGATTTCGTCCGCGCGGAGGAACGCGCCGAGCGCCCGCTCGGGCTTCTCAAGAACGAGGAACACGCTCCCGGCGAAGGCGAGCGCGGACGGGGTCGAGCCGTTCGACTCCGCGACGTCCTCGACGCGTCTTTCGACCTGCCGTCGCGTCGCCCCCTCCTCGAGCAGAAGCTCGACGCGGTTTGTGGCCCACTGGACGAGGCTCGGGTGCTCCTCGACGAGGAGAACGCACTCGTCCAGGGCGTTGTCGAACTTCCCAAGGAGCGTGTACGCCTGCACCAGTTCCTGCGCGAAGAGCGACGGCCTGTCGAACACACGCCGGCCCTCTATGTAGACCGAGACGGCATGTTCGTACATCCGGTGTCGGATCTCGAGGGCGCCGACCTCGGCGTACCTGTCGGGATCCTCCGGGTTCTCACCCAAGGCCCGCATCCACAGCTCGTGCGCCGGATCGAACTCCCCCAGCCGCGCGTACGCTTCGCCGAGCTCGTACATCCCCTTGATGTTCCACGGCTCGCGCTCGAGGAGATCCTCGAGAAGCGGGACGAGGCGCTCGCGGTCGTGGCCGGCCGCCTCCAACGACTTCATGAGTCCCCAGAACGCGACCGTGTTGTTCGGGTTCTTCTCGAGCACGGACTCGTAGAGGCGAATGGCCGCCTCGGCGTCGCCGAGGATGAGGGCCTGTCGCGCGGAGTTGAGCTCCACGGCGATCGGGTCGATCTCCCCGGACGTCGTCCGTCTCGCGAGCGAGGGCGACGCCGTGAGAACAATCAGGACGAGCGCCGTCGCGAAGAGGGCCGTCGTCCCGAGCGCTCCCGCGCCCTGTGCGACGCGATGCCGCCTCTTCGGCCTCGCCGTCTGGGATCTCCTGGTCCGTGGCCTCACGGTGTAACCTCCCCGGACTCGGCCGGCACCATGTCGGCGGAGAGCCCCTCGAAATAGGCCCTGATGAGCTCGCGGTACTCGGCCGGATACTCCCGCTGCATCGCCCGCAGGAGATCCTCCCGAAGCTCCTGCGTCGCCTCCGTCACATCATCGGGAAGGGCGCCCGGTCGCGTTCGCGCGAAGTCCTCTCCCGTCCTCGACCGCCGCTCGCGCGTGTAGTCGCGACGCCTGAGCGAGCGCTGGGCGTCGAGGAGCCGCGACAGGATCCTCTTCTGCCGATCGATCGTCTCCTGCGACGCGCCGCTCCGCTCCATCTCGGCCAGGGTCTCTTCCATCTCCCCGACCGTGTCGTCGAGTCGTCCGAGGATCTCGCGCCGGTCGCCGAACTCGCTGGCGAGCCTGCGCGCCTCCTCGAGGAGGCGCTCCTGCTGCCCCTTCATCTCCGCCAGCTGCCGCTGGAGCTGCGGGCTCATCCCGAGCTGCTCCATCTGCTGCTTGAGTTCCTCGGTCATGTCGGAGAGCTCGGACTGGTCCTGAGCCATCTGCTGGAGCTGCTGCATGAGCTGCTGCGTCGCGCTCCCGCCGGACGATGCCGAGTTGCTCTGGTTCGCCGTCAGGAGGTCCACGACAAGCTTGTTCACGCGGCCGAGCGCTTCGCGCGCCTCGCGCTCTCCGGCGGCCGTGCCGCCGTCGGCGATGTGGGCGGCAGCGCGGCCCATGAACATCTCCACGATGCCGAACGCGCGGTAGACCCCCGGATCGATCACGAAGGAGTCCTTCGACACCATGAACATCCGGTCGGCGATTGCCGAGAGCGACTCCGCGAGATCGGCCTGCTTCGCAACGAGCTCGACGATCTCGCTGCGCGGGATCCGGCGCCGGTCTTCGACGGTCCCGACGATCTTCTCCTCTTCCTTCGAGACGCCGAGCAGCTCGTCGATGGCGCGGAGCGTCGCGTCGCGGTCCCTGTTCTGCAGGCTGCACGCCATCCCGCCCTGACAGGACGAGAGCTGCGTGAAGAGCGTCAGGAGATCGCTCGCAGCCGACTGGCACATCGGTCCCGCCTCCGCAGGCTTCCTCTCGGCGAGCGACTTCCTTGCCTGCTCCATCTTCTCGAGCATCTCCGAGGCGTCCATCTTTTCGGCGGCGGACTGCATCTCATCGGCCGCCTGCTGATCGACCTTGCTCATCTCCTCGATCGCCTTCTCGAGCTCCTCCCGGAGCTGCTCCGCCTCTTCCGAGAGCTTCGCCTGCTGCTCCGACATGGTCTCGCACTGCTCGCCGCCCGGCGACTTCCCCGCTTCCTCCGACATCTGCTTCTCGCGCTCCGCGAGGTTCTCCGCGCGGTTCGCGAGATCGGCGAGGGTCTGCTCGGCCTTGACCCGCCTGAGGAGGTTCAGCGTCTGCTCGAGCCGGCGCTGGTAGTCGTCCTGCGTGATCGACATCTGCTCCATGGCCTGCGAGACCTGCTCCGGCGATATCCTCTCCATCGCCTCACGGATCTGCTCGAGCAGCTCGCGCATCTCATCGGTCGCGATCTCGTCCATGAGCTTCGTGATCTCTTCGGTCTTCTCGAGCGCATCGAGTGTGATCCGGTCGCTCTCGGACATGTTCTCGGTGAGCTCGCTCATGCGGTCGGCCATCTCCGTCACGTCCTCGGAGAGCTCCTCCTGCCGCTCGAGCGCATCCTCGATCTGCTCCTCCTCCTGCCACTCGATGGCCGGATCGCTCCGGAGCTCCTCCTGGATCTCCTCGAACTCCTTCCGAAGCTCCTGCTGATCCTCAACGAGCTCCTCGAGGTCGAAGATCATGTCGTCCTGCTCGCCGGCAACCTCGCTGTAGAGCTCGGCCATCGACGGGAAGCGCAGGAGATAGCTCTCGCTCCTGCCGATCTTCGGCCCGCTCACGAGATCGTTGTCGGTGACCTCCGCGAAGTAGACGAGGACCATGCCCGGGAGGATGCCGGTCCCCGAGAGATCCCACTCGGCCTCCTTGATGACGTCGCGGCGCGCGTTCCGCCCGAGATCATCGAGCGTGAGGACGCCCTCCGTCGCCAGCCCCTCGATCGAGTAGCGGATGCTGACCTTCGAGACGCCGTAGTCGTCGATCGCCGTGACGGCGATCGGCAGGACCATCCCCCGCGGGACCTCCCGGTCATCCCCCGGCTCGGTGATCCTGACGAGCGGATACTCGTCGCGGACCGCGACGACGGAATACGACGGCGGGTCGGTGTTCGCGAGCCCGTCGGAATCGACGAGCTCGATCGCGTAGGTCGTGCTCTTCCGAACCCGGAGGGCTCCCTCGAACGTCGCCGGACCGCGGCGCTCGAGCGCGACGGTCTCGCCTTCCTCGAAGACGAGGTTCGCGGTCGCAAGCGGCTTGCTTCCCATGAGCGTCACGGTGACGCTCGTTCCGGCGAGCGCCGTGATGTCCCCGTTGTTCTCGTCGATGGTGCGCGGCAGGAGGCCGCTGTACCCGGGGAAGGAGTAGTCGAGTCGGATTCCGGTCACGAAGGGCCGCTCAATGACGCGGACCGCGTATTCCGCGCTCTCGTGCTCACCGGCGTGAACCGCGTACCTGAGCGCCGTGCGGACGTCGCTCAGGGTGGCTCGGTAGGGCCTGCGCCTTCCGGGGCCGCCTTCCGGATCCGTTCCCTCGACCGCGCGCTCCCCGCCGTCTCCGGCGTCGGTCGACTCGGTCGGCCCCCCCGTCATGGACCGTTCGCGCGGCGCCTCGCCCTCGTACTCGTACACCAGGACGGCGTCGTCCTCCGCGAGACCCTCGACCGTCGCGGTCACGACGAGATCGTCGCCCGACACGATCGTCGCGTCTCCGGGCGCGACAGAGATGGTGATTGCAGGTGTGACGGCGACCGCGAACGGGTGGGCGAGCCGCTCGAGCGCCGGTCCGAGACGCGGGCCGACGCCGACGATCGCGAGGACGCCCGCCGCAAGCACGGCCGCGCACGCGATGCCCCATCGCCGTCCCTCCCCGCGGCTGCGGGCCGTCGAGAAGTCGATCCCCGCGGCGTCTGCTACCGTCTTCTCGATGAGCGCGTCGATCAGCTCCACCGAGTAGCCGTGGCGGCCGCGGCCCCGCTTCTCCCAGAGCTCCGCGGACGACTCGAGGCTCTCGCCGAGCTCGGGATGGTTCTCCTCGACGCGCGACGCGACCTCGACTGGATCGATCTTCCGGAGGAGCGGACGTACGACGAGTGCGACGAGACCAACGACCGTGACGACGGCGAGCGCAACGAGGATCGGTGCGCGCACGCCGCGCGGAAGCGCGACGAAGGCGTCAACGACGAGGTAGATCGCCAGCGCCGCGAGGGCGGGAGTGAGGACGCGCAGAAGCCCGGTCCACGCCGCGCGGTGCCGCCACCGGCGCCCCGCCGCGACGATGCGTCGGACGAGCTCGTCGTGTCCCCGCTCTACCGTCGTCGTTGCCATCTCACTCCTCGCTGCGATTCCTCGTCCACCGTGTCGCGTGTCAGTTTGAGAGCGCGTAGACGACGACGTTCACGCCCATCCTGAGCGCGGCCTCGCGCTTCTCCGGCGGATCTTCATGCACCTCGGCATCTTCCATGCCGTCGCCGATGTCGGTGTTGAAGCTGTAGAACACGACGAGCCTGCCGTCGTGGAAGATCCCGTAGCCGTGCGGCGGGCCGCCGTCGTGCTCGTGGATCTTCGGGAGCCCGTCGGAGAACTCGTAGAACGAGCGGTAGATCCCGTGGTCGAACGGCAGCTCGACCAGCGGGTCGTCCGGGAAGACCTTCCGCATCTCCGCCCTGAAGGCGCGATCCATGCCGTAGTTGTCGTCGGCCCAGAGGAAGCCCCCGCGCTCCAGGTACGCGCGCAGGTTCGCGGCCTCCTGATCGCTCAGGGAGATCTTTCCGTGCCCGGTCATGTGGAGGATCGGATAGAGGTAGAGTTCCTCGTCGTCGAGCGACACCGTGAGTGGCCTCTCGGCGACCTCGATCTCGGTGCGTTCGCGGAGCGCCGACAGGAGGTTGGGCAGGGCCGTCGGATTGGCGTACCAGTCGCCCCCACCCCGGTACTTGACCTGGGCGATCGTGAGACCCCGCGGGGCCTCACCGTGGGACGCGCTCGAGGCCAGGAGGATGGCAACGAGGACGAGGACCAGCAGTGTCGATGTCGGATTCCTCAAGAGCCTGCCCTCACCACCGGTCGAGTCGGGAAGCGCCCGCTCGATCTGTGGCGGACGCCGTTCATGCCTCTTTTGACGCGGGGCCGGACCTTCCGTTCACACCCAATATGGTCCGTCTCACCCGGCAAGTCGAGGAGCTACCAGTCTACCAGCTCTCAGGGCGGTTCGCCCTGCCGGAATGGGCATTCCGGGGGACTCCGCAGGCACTCCCGGGGCTCCGGGGACGATCCCGGGCGCTCGCACGGGCCGGCCTCCGACGCCTGCGGCTCGGCTCCAGGCACTCCCGGCCCGCACGAGACGCGCCCCCCGCCCCTGCACGGCCTGCGCCGCATCGGGATGGGGGGCACGAAATCACGCAATCCATCGTGGCGTCGCACCCGCTTCGCACGAGCGGGCGCTGCGCGCCTCCTAGAAGCCCCGCACGAACGCCCAGACCCAGGCGATCCACCCGAGGAGGATCAGGATCGATCCCAGCGGGATCAGGATCACCAGAAGAAGCGGGTTGTGCACGAGCACCGTGATCACGAGCAGCACGATGCCCGCGATCTCGGCGATGGTGCCGCAGCGGACGAGTTCGTAGTCCGTGCAGTTCCAGGGCATGAGGGCAGCAAGTCTGCTCATGATTCGTCCTCGAAGTAGTGGGCCGGTTCGTGACACTCCAGGCACGAGACGTCCCCTGCCCGGAGCTCGTCAAGAAACTCCGGCGGATCGTTGTGCCACTCCTGCTCGAGGAACGAGCGCGCGTCGCCGTGGCACCGGAGGCAGTCGCTGTTGCTGTACGGCTCGTACAGCGCGATCTCGCCTTCGTGCCCTCCGAGGTACTGCGCCTGAACGTGGCGCAGCCCCCTGATCTTCGCCTTCACACCACCGAACGCCACGTAGCTCGTGTGGCAGACGTAGCACGCGTTCTCCCGGTCGACCCGGTTGTTCTGGAAGTGGGTCGCCGCCAACGCGTCTTCGTCCGCATGGAGGCTCTCGCCGTACCTCTCCATCACGTGGCAGCTCGTACAGAACTCCACCTTCTTCATGGCGCCGTCGGTGTACTGGACCGCGCCGCCGAGCCAGAAGATCGGCAGGATGCCCATCACCACGAGGGCGAGGAGCCTCTCCTGCCGCGTGGCCATGGCCTTCGCGGTCCTCCTCAGAACAAGGAGGAGCACAATGATGGCGATGGCGCCCAGAATGAGGATCCAGGTCATGTCGCCTACTTGCCTTCCTGTGGTGTGGGGGCCGGAGTCGCCTCAGCCTCGGGTGCCTCAGCCTCGGGCGCCTCGGCTTCGGGCTCGACGGCCAGCGTGTCACCCGGCACCTCGGCGTCCGGCTCCACGGCCAGCGTGTCGCCCGGCGCCTTGAGACTCACGAGCCAGTCGACAAGAACGGCAAGGTCCTCGTCCTTCCCCTTGTACCGCTTCTTGTGCTTGTTCCCGTCGATCGTCTCCTTCTTCTGAAGGTAGAGCGTGGTCCACTCGGCCTCACGCGACGACCCGACGAAAGAGAGGTCGGGCGGAAGAGCAACGTCGTCGTCCTCGTCTTCCGGCTCCTCCCGTGGCTCGCCGATCCCCACCGCCACGACGGTGTGGCAGAGGTTGCATTTACTCTTGAGAAACGCGGTCTGGCCCTCCGGGACCGCCACCTCTTCCTTCTCCGCCTCTTCTCCCAGCACCGAGGCCGGGAGAAGAGGAAGGATCAGGAGAGCAGCGACCAATGAGAGCAACAGCAGCTTCTTCATGATTGCCGTCCTCTAGAACATGGTCCTGATATTGACGAAGTACTCGTTCACCTTCTCGTCGCTGTCGACGTCCCTCATGTCGAATCTCGAGTACAGCCCGATGCGGATGTTCTCTCTCGGGAACCACGAGATCGACGGCGTCACGTACTGCTTCTCGAGACTCGCGACGTCGTCCGAGTCGACCTTGTCGTACTGGAGCACATAGTAGAGCGACTGGCCGCCCGAGACATCCTGCATGTAGGCGCCGATCGCCGAGTACCCATTGTACTCGATCTTCGTCTTGCTCGCGTCGAGCGCCCAGTTCGCGTCCTCGCCCATGAGGTACGTTCCCATGAACTCGAACCCGCCCCAGCGAACCTCGGTCTCGAACGTGGTGCGGCTGTACGCGTTCTCGTACGGGCCGAAGGTCGAGGCTCTGGCGGCTCCGTCGCCCGTGTCGGTACCGCTGTAGTACCAGGCAGAGACGCCGCTGCCTTCCCAGTTGGAGCCCTC
>JALGWI010000064.1 GCA_025774245.1 bacterium | reverse complement strand
CGGGGTCGTTCTCGCCCGCCGACGATCCGCCAGCGCGCCCCGCGAACTGCACGAATCCCCACCGCTCCGGATAGTGCATGTTGATGAGCCCCTGCGGGGACCAGACCCAGTTGTCTTCGGGGAGGCTCTTCCCGGTGTCGGGGTCGGTGAGCTTCACGTAGTCCCCGTCCTTCACCTCCGTCTGCCACTCGACCCGCGAGAAGTTGACGCGCCACTGGTCGCCGACGTCGGGCGGCGCTGGCCCGTGCGCGCACTCCTCGAGCACGGCCCAGGGGATCGCGAGCTCGACGCTCCAGCCGGCGTCGACGTCGCCCGGGCGGTTCAGGGTCCCGTCGACCGCGATGCCGGTCACGAGCCCCTGGATGTCCCACGAGTCGATGGCCGTGCCGGCGTCGCGGTACGGCTTCGTCAGCAGGAGATCCCACTCGGTCCCGAAGGCGTTCACCTCGAGCTCGTAGTACTCGTGCGTGTCGCCGTCGGGATCGATGAAGACCTCGAAGTCGTTGTCGTAGAAGATGACCGAGTCCCTCTTCTTCAGGGTCGCCCAGACGTCGGGCTCCTCCATGTCGGCGGCGACGTAGAAGTACGTCTCGTCCCAGAGCATCGCGACGCGCGTGCGGTCCAGGCGGCGTCGTCCCAGTCGCCGTCGATCACGCCGTCGATCGCGATCGGGCCGCGCGACCGGTGGCAGACGTAGCGCTTCGGCGCCCACTCGGTGGCGGGTTCCGGGAAGATGTAGTCGGGATCTCCCGCGGGCGCCGCCGAGGCGGCGAGCGCGAGGAGCACCGCTGTGATCGGCACGGTCCAACGGGAAGCGTTCATTCGATCTCCTGATCTCGAAGAAGGATCGTCCGGTTCCGCGGATCCACCTCCTCGAGAAGGAGCTCGCGGAGCGCGGGCCAGTCTGCAGGCGGCACCGTGTCGACGTCGATCGCGATCTCCCGGATCACGGTGAGCCAGTCGCCGTCCCGTTCCACCGTAAGCGCGAACCGGCCGACCGCGTTCTCGAGCGCCACGTCCTCCGGGATCCTCGCGGGCTCTCCCTCTCCGATCTCGAGTCGGAGGACGACGCGCTGGGACATCGGGCCCGGAAGGACGACCGGCGAATCCCGGTGGCCGTGGTCGCGCCGGACGTCGGCAGGCAGGTGCGAGAGAAGCCCGCCCGCCGGATCCCCGATCGCGACCCGTGTGCGATCGCGATCGTCGGGATCGCCCGGCTCGAGATCGAACGCGAATCCCGCCACGACCTCGTCGCGCTTGAGCGCCGCCAGGCTGCAGTCGGTCACGTCGGCGCCCTCGAGGACGGACGAGGCGACGCGGCCGGCGAACGCCTTCGACTCCCCGTCGAGGCCGACCACGCTCGCGTACGGCGAGAATCCCCCCGTAGCGCGGAGGTACCCCCGGCCGGACCAGCTCGCTTCGGCCTCCTCGTCGTCTGCCTCGGCCCGCGACACGACGAGCTCGAGCTCGTAGCGCCTCGGCGCGAAGCCCTCGCCGCCGGCGACGGCGGGCCTCGATCTGGCCGCCGGGTACCAGACGGACCGCCCGAGGAGCGGCGTGACCCCGTTCAGGAACGCGCCGGTCGACGGGTCGTAGTACGCCGCCACGTGCGGCGACCCGTCCGGGTCGCTCACCCAGAGACCGACCCCCTCGAATCGCGCGAGCGACGGGACCGCTTGGTCGATGGTGCCGTGGCCGGCGCTCCGGAAGACGGGCTTCGCCGCGCATCCCGATTCGCGGAAGAGCGCCGCGGCGAGGACGGCGCGATCGAGGCGGTGGCCGTAGGCCGTCTCCCACGTGCGGACGGCGCTCCGCGGGGCGAACTCCCAGTGCCTTCCGTCGTAGCCCACGGTGCGCGTCGTCTCACCGACGTACGCGGCGACCGCCTCCGCCTTCGCCAGAAGTGCGGGGACCCGCTCGAGGCGCGCGGCGAGCGTCTCCCGGAGGGCGTCGCTCAGGACCGCGGCCTCCTCGAAGGCGACCTCGAAGACGTCCGCCATCGTGTTCCAGCCGGTCCAGGTCGACCAGGCGACGTAGGGAGACCGGGCGGCCGCGTCCGGAACGAGGGGTCGCGGGAGCCGGTCGACCATGTGCATCTCCCAGGTGTACGTCTCGGTCGTCCCGTCGGCGGCGGGCGCGATCTCGGGTTCGGGCGCCTCGTTCCCGGACTCGTACGTGAGCCAGCCGTCGGCCGGAACCGTGACCGCGAGGCGGGTTACGACCGTCGGGTCGCGCTCGGGGAAGACCCAGAGGCCGTCCGCCCCGAACTCCTCAGGCCTCTCCTCGACGATCGTGTATGCGGTCTCCACGATGCACGGGAGCTCGACCCCGTCGTGGAGCAGCATCGTCTCGCGCAGGTTCGTGTAGTCGTCCGCCCTCTGGACGGCGTACGGGAGCGTCTCGACGATGGCCGTCGGGTTGAGCTCGCTCTCGTGCGGCCACCAGCGGCCGTCGCGCCACGTCCGGAGCGCCACGACCTCGAGCGTCGACGTCTCCGAATCGTACGGGACCCTGAGGTCAGCGTAGGTGTCGAGGGCGAGTTCGGTCGCGATCCAGACGACCATGTGGATCATCGTCGTCCTGCGTCCCGGCGACAGCTCGATCGACTCGTCGTGGAGAAGGACGACCGCGTCGGTCGTGTCGAGATCGTAGCGCTCCTCCGCGCGGGCCATGAGCGCGCCGATGTCGTGGCCGCCGCTCGCGGCCAGGGGCTCGGCCCGAAGGTCGGGAGCCGCGAGAGCGAGGAGCGCCAGAAGCGCCAGCGGAACGAAGCGTCGCGTGCGTCTCATCGCTCACCTCCCGTCTCGGCGCGGTAGGCTTTCGCGCCCCAGTCCTGCGCCTCGTCGATCGCCTTCTTGAAGCCGGCGTAGCCGTCCGGCGGAATCTGCCTTCGGCGCACCTCCGCACGCTGCCTGACGACGAGATCCCTTCCGTCCATCTCGCTCTCGCCCTTGAAGTAGGCGTAGGTCTCGTCGACCTCCTCTGAGGACGGAGGGTCCGCTACCTCGAATCCTCCCGGAAGCCTGATCGTCTCGGTTCCATCGATGAGCTGGGTGAACCAGAGGAAGAGGTCGGTCTCGCGCTCGTCGGCCCAGTGCGTCGCGCCGGCCCGGAAGAGCCAGCCGCTCGCCAGGGTCACGGTCATCATCGGGCTCGCGAACTCGAGCGCGTCCCCGACAGGAAGCGCGAACTCGGGGATCCGGTACTCGATCTCGATCCACATCATCTGGCTGAAGTCGTCGGGCGCTGGGTGGTCGAACCGGAGCACCTCCACGGCCTGGCTCATCGAAGAGATGAGCCGGGCCATGTCGTACCCGGTGTCGGCGATGCGGCTCGCCCGGACGATCCGCCTGAGTCTCGTGTCCATCACGCCGCCCGCCTCGAACCGGAACGTGCCGGCGAGGGCGCCGTCCGCAGCCAGGGTCGCCCGGTGCGTGATCCGAAGCGGCGACTCCTCGGCCGGGCTGTAGTCGATCGATGCCAGCGGCTCCCCCTCGGCCGTGCCGACGAGGTACTGCTGCTCGGTCTCGTACTTCGACCAGATCTCGTTGTAGTACGGCACCCAGGTGGGGTCGTACATCTCGAAACTGCCGTCTCCCTTCCGGAGCGCGCAGACGCAGTGGTTGAACTGATCGGCGGGAACGAGATCGATCCGGCTCCCGGCCATCGTCATCGCCCCGTAGGAGTCCATGCCGGCGGCGCGCATCATCGTGATGAGCATCCCCGCGATGTCCTTGCAGACACCGCTTCGCTGCTCGAAGATCATCTCGCCGGAGTGGAGCGTGAACCCCTCGCCCTCCCCCATCGTCTGGCCGCTGTAGCGGATGTTCTGCGCGACCCAGTGGACGAGCGCGTCGGCCTTCTCCTCCTCCGAGGCGTTCGTGAGGCCCGCCTCCTCGAAGATCTCGTCGACCTTCGCCTGGACCGCCGGCGTCACCTCGAACTGCCCCTCGTTCACGTCGAAGAACCAGCGGCTCTTCGACTCCCAGCTCTCGACGGTCGCCAGGACCACCTTCGGCGCGTCGTCGCTCGACGACGCCTGGCGAGTCTCGCTCGGCCGGGCCGGAACATCGAGCGCCCACCAGGCGTACCGCGTGCTGTCGGCGGTGTAGCTCGTGCTCGCGTAGAGCGGACCGTTGTAGGTCTCCGAGTGGAGCCTCTTGGTCGAAGGGATGACGACCTCGTAGCGCTGCTCGATGATCGGCACGGAGGCGGAGAACCGCACGATGTCGAAGTACTCGCCCGGCATTGGCGGGATGTACTTCTCGTCGTCGGGAGCATCACCGGCATCGGCGGCGCCCGCACTGCCGGCGGCCTCGCCCCCGCTGCCCGTCCCGGCGGTTCCCGCCGCGTCGTCGAGGAGCGCGTAGCTGTACCCCTTCCTGAACGCGACGATCTCGATCCCGTCGTTCACCTGGAGGCGCGGGAGCTGGAGCGTCTGAACGCGCGCGTTCCAGTAGATCGCCGACTGCGGGGCGGGAAGGTCGTGGACGTTCGACACGTCAACGGGGATCCTCTCGTCGCCGCGGATGACGTTGACCTCCCTGACGTGGATGAAACTGCTCCACGGCTCGTAGCGCCACCGTTGCACCGACATGTTCCTGCAGGCCGCCGGCGTCAGGACCTTGTACAGGGTGTAGTCGTCGGTGTAGGTGACGCCGGTCTCCTTCACGCGGTTCACCGATCTCTCGTAGACGATGACGTGGTCGGAGCCCTCGTGGTCGTCCGCCTCCCCGGCGTCGGCGAGGCGCGTGAAGACCGTCGGCGGCGCACTGTCGCCCGGCGGCAGCGTTCCGTCGCCAGCGCCCGTCGCGCCGTCGTCGGCCGCCGCGGCGCCGAGCAGGGCCGCGAACGCCACGCACGCTGCGAGCGCGAGGGCGACCGTCCTGCGATCACTGTTCGCCATTCGTTCCCCTCCCCAGGTGAACGGTCAATAGTAGAACTCGTCTGTGATCACCTCTCCGGATTCGGAGACTTCGACGCCCTCGAGCTCGAGGAGCGCGCGCTTCATCGCCGGGCCGCCCTGGTAGCCCCCGAGCTTCCCGTCGGAGAGCACCGCGCGGTGGCACGGGATGACGATCGGAAACGGGTTTCGTGCGAGCGCCGATCCGACGGCTCTCGCCGCGCCCTCGACGCCGATATGGCGCGCGATCCGCCCGTACGTGCTGACCATCCCGCGTGGGATGCCGTGCTCGGCGAGGATGACGCGCCGCTGGAAGTCCGAGCAGATTTCGAGGGCCACGAGGTCCAGCTCGAAGCTCAGTGCCTCGCCCTCGAGAAACCTCGCGATGCGATCGCCGAGCTCGGCGATCGTCGGATCCGACCCCGGAGCCGTATTGCCGAAGGCGCCCCGCACGATCTTCTCCGAGGAGGTGCGCCCCTTCGACAGGACGACGCGCTGCACGCGCGGACCGTCGACGCCTTCCTTCCAGACGATGCTGAAGCGACCGAACGTGGACGACAGGCTCAGCTGGAGCAGGGAGTCCATCGGCTCACCCGGTCTCGGCGCCGACCGCCGTGTCGGCCGCAGCCCCGCGCCTCGCGGCCAGGCGTTTCCAGAACTTGAGGATCTCGAAGGCCGCGAGGAAGACGCCGGCGGCTCCGAGCACGTGGAGCCAGTCGGTGAGCGAGAGGCGCGCGAAGCGAAGGAAGTCGCTGATGCCGGGGCCGTACACGCCGACGAAGATGAGAACGACCGACCCCGCGATCGAGAAGAGGAGGATCTTGTTCGTCCAGAAGTTGCGGTTCAGGATCGTCGTCCGCTCGTAGCGACGCGAGAGGATGTTCGCGAACTGGCAGTACGCGATCGTGAGGTAGCTGATCGTCGTCGCCCTGGCGTAGAGGATGGCGTGTTCGCTCGTGTCGGCGCTCTGGACCGTGAGCGTGATGCCCTCGCGGAACATGAAGAGCGCGAAGTTCGCGAAGGCGAGCGCCCCGATGAGAACACCGAGGAACAGGACCTCGGCGGAGGTGAAGCGGTTCAGAATGTGGTCGCGCAGGTTGCGCGGTGGCGACGTCATCACGTCGTCCGATGGCGGATCGTACGTGAGGAACGTCAGAGGCATGATCTCCGCCAGGAGGTCGATGGCGAGGATCTGGATCGCGAGGATCGGGATCGCCCAGTTCTTGAGCGACACAGCCGCGAGTCCGAGGAGGACGAGCACGAGCTCGGCGGCGTTCGTCGTCATCGAGGCGAGGATGGTCTTCCGGAGGTTCGCGTAGATCGTGCGCCCCTCCCTCACGGCGTCGACGAGCGTCGGGAAGCTGTCGTCGAGCAGGACAAGCTCGGACGCCTCCTTCGCGACGTCGGTCCCGATGCCACCCATCGCGACGCCGATGTCGGCGCGCTTCAACGCGGGAGCGTCGTTCACGCCGTCGCCGGTGACGGCAACGACCTCTCCCTGGTTCTCCAGCAGCTCGACGATGCGGAGCTTGTCGGCGGGATCGACGCGGGAGAAGATGAGGGACGTCGCTCCGCGCATCGTGTCGCCGAGATTGCCGTCTTCGATCTTCTTGAGGTCCTTTCCGGTGATCACCAGGGATGGATCGTCGTCCGTGTAGAGGTTGATCTCCCGGCCGACGGCCTGGGCCGTGATCGACTGGTCCCCCGTCATGATGAACGTGCGGATGTGGGCCGCGTGGCACTCGTCGATCGCCTCCCGCACGCCCTCCCGCGGCGGATCGATCATGCCCACGAGTCCGAGGAACGTGACGTCGCGCTCGACCTCCTCGACCGTGTAGTCCTTCCCGTTCGGGTCGAGCGGCCGGTAGGCGATCGCGAGGACGCGGAGGGCCTTCTTCGAGAACTCCTCGTTGACCGCGAGGACGGCCTCCCTGTCCTTCTCCGTGATCGGCTCCGCCTTCCCGCTCCGGTAGATCGACTTGCTGATCGAGAGCACGCTCCCGGGCGCGCCCTTCATGGCGAGCTGCTGCTCGCGCCCGAACTGGCGCACGGAACTCATGCGCTTTCGCTCTGAGTCGAACGGGAACTCCTGGATCTCGGGGTTCTCCTCGTCCTCCGTCGGCGAGCGGGTGCCGAGCTTCGTCGACATCGTGACGAGCGCGGCCTCGGTCGGGTCGCCGATCGGGTACCACCCCTCGTGCTCCGCGTCGGGCTCGTGGATCTCCGCGTTCGACGCCATCGTCGCGGCGTCCATCATGATCTCGATCTCGTCGATCTCATTCTGCGAGAGAGCCTTGCCGTCCGCGTCGAGGATCCCGCCCTCGGGCTCGTACCCGATCCCCGTCATCGCGTAGTGCCGGCCGTCGAACCAGACCGACGTGACCGTCATCTCGTTCTTCGTGAGCGTTCCCGTCTTGTCGGTGCAAATCACGCTCGTCGAGCCGAGCGTCTCCACGGACGGGAGGTTCTTGACGACGGCGTTCTTCTCGGCGAGACGCTTACTCGTCGTCGAGAGCGCGACCGTGACCTGAGCGGGAAGCGCCTGCGGAACGAGCGCGACGGCGATGCCGAGCGCGTAGACCATGCTCGTGAAGAGGCTGAATCCCTGCCAGAGCGCCACGCCGAACAGGATCCCGCCGATCGCGACGACCGCTACCGTGAGCCACTTCGCCAGCGAGCCGAGCTCCTTCTCGAGCGGAGACGGGAGCTCCTCGGTCTCCTGCGTCATGTCGGCGATCTTGCCCATCTCGGTGTTCATGCCGGTCCCGACGACGACGCCGTCCGCGCTTCCCGAGGCGATGGTCGTTCCGACGAACGCCATGTTGTCCTGGTCGGCGAGGACGGCAGCGTCGAGGATCGCGTTCGAGCCCTTCCCTTGAGGCGTCGACTCGCCGGTCAGGGCGAAGTCGTTCGTGCGGAGGTCGTAGGACTCGATGATGCGGACGTCGGCCGGGACCTTGTCGCCCGCCTCGAGGTGGACGACGTCGCCCGGCACGAGCTGCGCCTGCGGAAGCTCCATGAGCTCGCCGTCGCTCATGACCTTCGCCGGAGACTGGATGAGGGTCTTGAGGCTCTCGAGGATCCTCGAGACCTTGTACTCCTGGGTGAACCCGATGATCGCGTTGATCGCGACGATGATGACCATCACCGTGCCGTCGCGGTAGCTCCCGATCGCAAACGAGATCGTGGCCGCGACGATGAGGACGATGACGAGGAGGTCCCTGAACTGCGCGAGGAAGATGAGCCAGGGAGGGGACTTGAACTCCGCCGTGAGCTCGTTCGGCCCGGACTCCGCCCGGCGCCTGTCGGCCTCCGCGCGAGAAAGCCCCTTCACGGATGTCCCGAGGTCCTCGAGGACCTCCTGGACGGTCATGGCGTGGTAGGATCTGTCGGCCATGCGGCGCGGTCTCCTCCGGCACTCCCGAGCGACGTGCGCTCGACGGAACGCGGTCCGACGGGACGCAGAGTCATCGGCCGACGGGGACGGCGACCCCCGTCGGCTGGAGGATCAAGGCTATACGCTGAGAACGGGCGAGTCAACAACGGCCCGAGGACGCGCCGGCGGCCGGAGGCCGCGCTGGTGGCCCGGGAGTGCCCCGATGGCCCGGGGTCGCCAGAGCGGCCGGGGCCGCCTTGAAAGGCGTTCGCGTGTGTGCCATCATGCGGACAGCCCGCTAGGAGAACGTAACCCCAAGGAGGCCACCATGGAGAGGTCGATCCGGCGCGCGAGCTTGGGACAGCATGAGGAGGCCGTCGGTCGCGCCCTCTCCCGGCTCGACGAGGAACGCGTCGTCGGCCGGATCTGGGACCTCGACCACACGGTCTGGGAGCCGGAGCCCGCGGGAATCGCCGATCGCCTGGGTTGGCTCTCGGTCGCCGAGGCGATGAGGCCGAAGGTCCCCCGCCTCGCGACGCTCGCCGGGTCGGTCTGCCGCGCTGACCGTGACGGTCCGTGCTTCACGCGCGCGGTCCTCCTGGGCATGGGCGGCTCGAGCCTCGCTCCCGAGCTCTTCCAGGAAGTCCTCCGCGGAACCTCCCGGGACGCCGCGTCGAGGGGGCTCGACCTCACCGTTCTCGACAGCACCGTTCCGGCGTCGGTCCTCGCTGTGGACGAGGGCCTCGATCCTGGGCGAACGCTCTTCATCGTCGCCACGAAGTCGGGCGGAACGGTGGAGACGCTCTCGCTTTTCAGGCACTTCCACGGCCGCGTCGCCGGGGCGGTGGGCGCCGAGGACGCCGGGAGCCGCTTCGTGGCGATCACCGATCCCGGAAGCTCGCTCGCGAAGACGGCGGAGCGCCTCGGGTTCCGGGCCACGTTCCTGAACGACCCGAACATCGGCGGTCGCTACTCGGCCCTCTCCTACTTCGGACTGGTGCCGGCGGCGGTCATCGGGGCCGACGTCCCGCGTCTCCTCGAGAGCGCGCGAGGGATGGCGCGCGCGTGTGGTCCCGACGTTCCTGCCGCGGAGAACCCGGCCGCGTGGCTCGGGACCGTGCTCGGCGTCCTCGCCTCTGCCGGGCGCGACAAGGTGACGTTCGCCGTCTCCCCGGAGATCGCTCGGTTCGGGGACTGGGTCGAGCAGCTCATCGCCGAGAGCACGGGGAAAGAAGGACGCGGCATCCTCCCGGTCGTGGGCGAGCCGCTCGGCTCTCCCGACGTGTACGGGGACGACCGGGTCTTCGTCGGGATCCGGCTCGAGGGCGGGGCCGATGGCGGCGCGACGGGCGACGGCGCGCTCGACGCGCTGGAGGAGGCCGGTCATCCCGTGGTGCGACTCTCGCTCTCCGATCCGCACGACCTCGGGGAGCAGATCTTCTTCTGGGAGATGGCGACCGCGATCGCGGGGCACCATCTCGGCATCAACCCGTTCGATCAGCCGGACGTGGAGTCCGCCAAGGTTCGTGCCAGGGAGATGGTCGCGACGTTTCGTGAGAAAGGAACCCTGCCCGCGTCCGAGCCGACGGCCTCGGAGGACGGCGTCACCGCCTACGCCGACGTCGCGGCGGGCGGCGTCGACGAGGCCCTCTCCGCGTTCCTTGCGCCGGCTGCGCCCGGGGACTACGTGGCGCTCCAGGCCTACCTCGAGCCCACGCCGGAGACGACGGAGGCGCTCACGGCTCTGAGGCTCCTCGTGCGCGACCGGCTGCGCCTGGCGACGACCGCCGGCTACGGGCCGCGCTTCCTGCACTCGACCGGCCAGCTTCACAAGGGTGACGCCGGGAACGGGCTCTTCGTCCAGCTCACGGCGGCCGATCCGCGCGACGTCCCGATCCCCGACGACGCAGGCTCGCCCGGGTCGTCGATGACGTTCGGGATTCTGAAGGACGCGCAGGCGGCGGGCGACCGCGAGGCGCTGGCCGACGCCGGTCGCCGTGTGATCCGGTTCGACCTCGGGTCCGACGTGGAAGCGGGACTCGCTCGACTCCTGGCCGCGGCGGAGGTGCTGACGGGATAGGGAGCCGAGACGCGCGCGCGTCCGCGCGGCATCTTGGTGCCGTGCACCTCCCCGCCCTCTGTATCAGACACCGCGCCTCGTGCTTCACACTGAGGAGATCCGACCCGACGTACCGGCGCCCCCTGTCTTCACGTCACACCTCCGCGGACGTACCCATCACCTCAGATCCGAGACGATCCACCCGGACTCTGCACGGTTACCCTCACGGGCGCCCCACACCGTCCGCCTGTCACGCGAAGAGGCGGACCGAGCAGGAACCCTTTCCGGGCTCTGCCCTGTCCGCCTCCTCAAACCACCAACGTGATGATGCTACTTCAGAAGCAGCATCTTCCTCGTGGTCTCGTAACCCGGAGCGACCAGGCGGTAGAAGTATACGCCGGACGGGAGTTCGCGTCCCTCCTCGTCCACTCCTCGCCACGTCACGCTTCTCTCGCCCTCGGGCTCAGCGCCGTCCACGAGAGTCGCGACGAGCCGACCGCCCACGTCGAAGACCTGCAGGGTCACGCGACCTCCGCCCGCCGGGACCTCGTACGCGATCGTCGTCACCGGATTGAACGGGTTCGGCACGTTCTGGCGGAGACCGAAGCCCTCCGGCACCTCGTCCTCAGGGACGCCGGTGCCGTGCGTCGTCTCGATGCCGAACGCCAGATCGATCGACTCCTGGAAGAACGGGTGGCCCTGCGGGTACCTGAGCTCCTCCCACGGACCGCCGTACGGTTCGCTCCCAACGCCCCAGACGGCGTCGTCGTTCCAGTGATCGAGCGTCGTCTTCCAACCGAAGAGCATGCCCGGGAACTCGGTCGGCACCTGGAGGTCGAGCCAGTACACGACCGGGTTGGCCGGCGTGCCGACCTGATGGAAGGCCTCCGCCGCGGTGATGTGGAACGTGTAGAGCCAGCAGATCGTGTCGGCCGGGAAGACGTAACCATCCGGCGGATCCAGCCAACCCTCCACGAGTCCGTCCATCCAGACCTCCACGTCGTACTGCGGGGGCATGAATGTGCGGTGCCACAGGACGTCGCCCGGCATGCTGTAGCCGGTCGGGCTCTGGTCTTCCGGGATGTCCGAGTGGATGCTCAGCGTGAACGGGAACGGTGCAGTTGGCACCTCGTCGTTCAACCACGAGCCCCAGACGTAGATCTCGGTGATCCGGCCGGGTGCCTCGCAGAGCCAGTCGTCGGCCAGTATGAACGGGTTCACGGCGTTCACGTCGATGCCAGTCGGGTTCAGGTCGGGGTACTGGATCCACTTGTGAACCTGGCCCTCCTGGATCGCCGCGCGATGATCTTCGACCTCGCCGTCCGACGCGGGACCGTCGTACGACAGGCCTCCGGCGGTGCTGAACCTGAACCGCGCGACCGTCTGTCCGGCCGCCGAGCCCGCAGGTACGACGAAGGTGAGCGAGTTGAGCCCGGCCGCGAGCGGCTGGCTGGCGAAGATCTGGTCTCCCGCCTCCGCCCAGCTGCCGTCGCCACCGAAGTCGAGCCAGGCGTCGAGCATGCCTGCGGCCGACGCGGTCACGTCCACGCCAGCGGGCTGACCCGGGACGAGCGCCGTCGTGAAGAGCACGCCGTCCTCGTCGTCGATCCCCGCCGCGTCGTCACCGGTCGCCGTCGCGTTGGGCTGCCCGTCGATCTCGGCGTCGACCGCCGCCCCCATGAAGAGCGCGGGCACGATGACGTGCCTGGCGCCATTGCTCGCCGCGAGCGTCGGGTAGGTCGGGTCGGGCGCGTCGCCCCAGTCGAGCTCCGCCGTCCCGGGCTCGCCGGTGATCGCGAACGCCAGGTCGATCGACTCCCCCGCCATCGGATGCTGAAGCGGGTAGACGAGCTCGAACCACGGTCCGAAGTAGGGCTCGAGCCCATTCCCGTACACGGCGTCGTCGTTCCAGTGCTCGAGCGAGGTCTTCCAGCCGAACACGTGCGCCGCGCCCGCCTGCTCGACCTGGAGGTCGAGCCAGTACACGACCGGCAGCGCCGGTGTCCCGAGCTGATAGAACGCCTCCGCCGCGTCGATGAGGAACGTGTAGAGCCAGCACTTCGTGTCGCCGGGGAAGATGTAGCCGTTCGGCGGGTCGAACCAGCCCTCGATCAGACCGTCCGCGTAGAGCACGACGTCGTACTCACCCGGATGGAACGTCTTGAGCCAGAGGATGTCGCCCGGCATGCTGTAGGGGACGCCGGGGCCCGCCGGGATGTCCGCGTGGATGCTGAGCGTGAACGCCACCCCGCCCGGACCTGCGGGCGGGAGGATGTCGTTCAGCCAGGAACCCCAGACGTGAACGTCGGTCAACGGTCCGGTCTGCGTGCAATGGAAGTCGTCCGCGAGGATGAAGAGCTGCGTCGCGTTGACGTCCATGCCGGTCGTCGACAGGTCGGGGTTCTGGATCCACTTGTAGGTGTGCCCCTGCTCGATCGACACCCGGTGGTCTTCGACCTCGCCGTTCGAGGCGGGACCGCCGTACGGCAGCGCGACCGCCGTGTTGAACCGGAACCGCGAGAACGTCACACCCGGCGCCGCGCCAATCGGCACGACGAAGCTGAGCGAGTTCACTCCGGCCACGAGCGGCTCGCCGGCGAAGATCTGGTCTCCAGGCTCCGCCCAGCTGCCGTCGCCGCCGAAGTCGATCCACGCGTCGAGCACGCCGTCCACCGACGCCGTCACGTCGACCGTCGCGCCCATGCCCGGGAGGAGAGCGCTCGTGAAGATGACTCCGTCCTCGTCGTCGATCCCCGCCAGGTCGTCACCCGTTGCCGTCCCGTCGGGCTGCCCGTTGAGCTCGGCGTCGACCGCCGCGCCCAGGAAGACGCCCGGCACGATGAAGTGGTTCGCGCCGCCGCTCCCCGCGAGCGTCGGATAGGTCGGATCGGGCGCGTCGCCCCAGTCGAGCTCCCCGCCTCCCGGTTCGCCCGTGATCGCGAACGCGAGATCGATCGACTCTCCCATCATCGGATGGTCGGGCGGGTAGATGAGCTCGAACCAGTCTGAGAAGTGCGGCTCGTTCCCGATCCCGAACACGGCATCGTCGTTCCAGTGCTCGAGGGACGTCTTCCAGCCGAACGTGGCAACGGGGTCAGGGTAGACCTGGAGATCGAGCCAGTAGACGACCGGCGTGGCCGGCGTTCCCGTCTGGTAGAACCAGTCCGCCGGGTCGAGCAGGAACGTGTAGAGCCAGCACTGCGTGTCGCCGGGGAACAGGTAACCGTCCGGCGGGTCCATCCAGCCCTCGAGCAATCCGTCAGCCCAGAGCACGGCGTCGTACTCACCCGGCAGGAACGTCTTCAGCCAGAGCATGTCGCCCGGCATGCTGTAGGGGACCCCAGGGCCTGCCGGGATGTCCGCGTGGAGGCTCAGCGTGAACGTCGCTCCGCCGGCACCCATCACCGGCAGCACGTCGTTCAGCCACGATCCCCAGACGTGGATGTCCGTGAGCGGGCCGGTGACGGTGCATTCGAAGTCGTCGGCCAGGATGAACGAGTGAGTCGCGTTGACGTCGATGCCCGTCGTCGACAGGTCGGGGTTCTGGATCCACTTGTAGGTGTGACCCTCTTCGACGAGCACCTCGTAGTCCTCGACCTCGCCGTTCGGGGCCGGGCCGCTGTACGGCAGGCCGCCGACGACGGTGCTGAACCGGAACCGCGCGAACGTCGTACCCGGGGCCGCGCCTACCGGCACGACGAAGGTGAGCGAGTTCAGTCCTGCAACGAGCGGCTCGCTCGCGAAGATCTGGTCTCCAGCCTCCGCCCAGCTGCCGTCGCTTCCGAAGTCGATCCACGCGTCGAGCATGCCGGGTACCGACGCGGTCACGTCGACGCTCCCGCCCATGCCCGGGAGGAGAGCGCTCGTGAAGATGACTCCGTCCTCGTCGTCGATCCCCGCCAGGTCGTCACCCGTCGCCGTTCCGTCGGGCTGCCCGTTGAGCTCGGCGTCGATCGCTGCGCCCAGGAAGATCCCCGGCACGATGACGTGGTTCGCTCCGGTGCTCGCCGCCAGTGTCGGGTAGGTCGGGTCGGGGGCGTCGCCCCAATCGAGCTCCGCCCCCACCGGCTCGCCCGTGATCGCGAACGCCAGGTCGATCGACTCCCCCGCCACAGGATGGTCAGGCGGGTAGATGAGCTCGTACCACGGACCCAGGTAGGGCTCGTTCCCGATCCCGTACACGGCGTCGTCGTTCCAGTGCTCGCGCGACGTCTTCCACCCGAAGGAGGTGGCTCCGTCGATTGATTCGGCCTGGAGGTCGAGCCAGTAGACGATCGGATTCACCGCGGAGCCCTCCTGATAGAACGCCTCCGCCGGATCGATGAGGAACGTGTAGAGCCAGCATTCTGTGTCGCCGGGGAAGATGTAGGCGTCCGGCGGGTCCATCCAGCCCTCGAGCAGTCCGTCTGCCCAGAGCACTACGTCGAACTCGCCCGGCGCGAAGGTCTTCACCCACAACACGTCACCCGGCATGCTGTAGCCGGTCGGGCTCTCGTCGGCCGGGATGTCCGCGTGGAGGCTCAGGGTGAACGTCACCCCCGAGGGGCCGAGGGGTGGAAGTGGGTAAAGGTCGTCCAGCCATGATCCCCAGATGTGGACGTCTGTGATGGGTCCTG
>JALGWI010000063.1 GCA_025774245.1 bacterium | reverse complement strand
CGGAGTTGCGCGAGGACCGCGCGTGCGTCCGGGACGGCGCGCTCTCCGCGAAGATCCGGGCTGAAGTAGACGTGCGTGAAGCTCACCTGCGCCGCCGCGCGGTAGCGCTCGGCGTTCTCTTCGTAGTAGGTCGCGATCTCCGTCTCGCCGGGTTCGATCATCTCCGCGAGGTCCTTGAAGAGGAAGTCCATCTTCGGATGACGGTGTCGTGCTGGTCGAGCCCCATGCCGATCGCCTCGCGGTAGAGGACCTCCTCGCGAATGAAGTCGTCGAGGAGACGCAGGAGCTCCTCGGCGGTCGGCTCGCGCCCCATGAGCCTGTTCCAGTTGGAGCGAAGGAACTCGGTGTCCGCCGACGTGATCTCGACGAGGAACGGGTCCTTCCGGCCACCGGTCACGGCGTCGCTGTTCAGGACGGCGTGGAGTCCGAAGACGACGAGGCCCAGAATGAAGAAGTAGACGAGCGGTTCTCGGAACCACCGGCGAACGCGGCCGGCGCGTTGATCGATCATCTGATGTGCTCCGTGTAGGGTCGACCTTCGAGATCGGCACTGCGACAGGACAGAGAGAGTATCGCGCAGGCCGGGCCAAGTCAAACGCGCGGCGGCTCGGGCGGAGCGGCGAGGTCCGCTCGCTCCCGAACGCCTCCGCCCGTCCACAAAGTAGCAGGGCCGCCCCGGTTCCCCGGAGCGGCCCTGTGGGTGTGCTGGTTCACGGCAGCGCGGCCGTTAGCCCTCGACCCTGACGACGTTCTCCGCCGAGGGGCCCTTGTCGCCCTGGGTGATCTCGAACTCGACCTTGTCACCCTCGCTGAGCGTCTTGAAGCCTTCGCCCTGAATGGCGGAATGGTGGACGAAGACGTCCTTCGATCCGTCCTCGAGCGCGATGAAGCCGAAGCCCTTGCTGTCACTGAACCACTTCACTGTTCCTGTCGTACTCACAGTACTACCTCTCTCGATCCCGCCGACGGGGATCAATCCCCTCCGACGTCTGTGTTGCCGGGGACCGGGTCGCCCGATCCTCCGACTGTCGTTTCCCGGGGCAATACCGCCCCTGCAGGTGGCGCCATCACCGATCGTCGTTACCGCTTCACCGCCCGGGGGCTCCTCGTGGCTTCGTGGCCACGAAAAAAGGACCGGCTGTGCGCCAGGTCCCTCTCGAGAGTCTCCGGATATGTCACCATACCGACGTGGTCGCCTCTGCTGGACGCAAAGATATCTCGGGAGGCGCACCATGTCAAGCTGAACCGTGCGATTGCAGGGAGAAATCCACCCACGTCCCAGCGGCTGCGGCTCTTCGCGCCAGCGCCGGCGCGCTCACGGCGATCCCCATCTCCAGAACGAGACGCAGAAGAGCACGAGCGCGATGAGGACCAGGTTGACGTACGCCAGCACCACGAACACCCGCGCCACTCGCGGAAGCTCCTGACCGCATCCTTCGGGGACGGGTCCCACCTTCTTCAGGCGATCCAGCACCTCCGGCCCGTGGGGCGCCTCGGCCATCGCGTCGGTGAGATCGGTCCCCGCATGGTGACGCCCTGCGTGAACTCCGTCCTTCCAGAGCGCGCTGTCGGTCGCGTCGTAGAGCGTGCCGTCGTAGACGAAGCGGGTGAGCCCGCACGCTCCGACGCCTCCCTCGGAGGCCGCGGCGGCACGCAGCCGCCGGTCGATGACGGTCGTGGCCAGAGCCGCGACGATCACGAGCGCGACGAAGGTGGCGATCTTGACGAGCCAGACGTGTCCGAACGTCGTCGTCCAGAGCTCGTCGAGCGACCCGACACGCCAGACCGTCAGAAGCGTCCCCGTGGTCGCCATGACGATGATCGAGCAGATGCCCAGTCGCTTCTCCGCCGTGGGCAGCCCGGCGATGAGGCTCCGAGGCTTCGTGAAGAGATGGATGTAGGCGATCGCACCGAACCAGACGACCGCAGTCAGGAGGTGAAGGTAGCGGACGATGCCGCGAAACCACCACACGGCGGGCGACGGCCGCGAGACGCTCTCGGGCAGCACGTAGCCGGCGGACTCGTACTCCTCCCCCAGCTCAGTGAGCGGCCCGCCGTCGGCGCCCTCTATATGACAGGCGCTGCACGCGAGGCCCGTCTCGGCGGCGTAGTCCGGCATCGCCTGACAGACCGCGGGAAGGCAGGCGAGCAGTCCGATCAGACCGATGACCGAAGAGATGGCTGCGGGACGGATTCCGTGCACGGACTTGCTCCTGCTGGGGGGTGGACAGACGTGCCGCCCGATGCGCGCCGAACGGCGAGGCGTCACCGCATCCTAGCACAATCGACCCCGTGCGTCATCTGACGGCCCGGGCACGCTCCGCCACCACCATTCCTCCACCGCCCCTCAGGGACGGAACGCCCTATACAGGAGACGAGCGGAAGGCTACAATGGCATTGAGTCGGACTCACACGGGCCGTCGACCATCCTACCTCGGGGGCCGCCCTTGATCGGCAAGACCATCTCCCACTACAGGATTCTCGAGAAGCTCGGCGAAGGCGGCATGGGCGTCGTCTACAAGGCTGAGGACACGAGGCTCAAGCGAACCGTCGCGCTGAAGTTCCTGCCCCCCGACTCGACTCGTGACCCCGACGCCAAGGAGCGTTTCGTGCACGAGGCGCAGGCCGCCTCCGCCCTCGAACACCCGAACATCTGCAACATCCACGAAATCGATGAGACGGAAGACGGACAGCTCTTCATCGTCATGTCGTGCTACGACGGTGAGACCGTCAAGGCCGGGCTCACGAGGGGTCCCATGCCCGTCGAGGAGGCCGCGGGCATCGCGCTGCACGTCGCACGCGGACTCGCGAAAGCTCACGGGAAGGGCATAGCCCACAGAGACATCAAGCCCGCCAACGTCTTCGTGACGAGCGAGGGTCGGACGAAGATCCTCGACTTCGGGCTGGCGAAGCTGGCGGGGCAGACGCGCGTGACGAAGGCGGGCAGCACCGTCGGCACCGTGGCGTACATGTCGCCCGAGCAGGCGCGAGGGCAGGAGGTCGGCCCCGGCACGGACATCTGGTCCCTGGGCGTGATGCTCTACGAGATGCTCACGGGCAAGGTCCCCTTCGCGGGGGAAAGGGCGGAGTCCGTGCTGTACTCCGTTGTGCACGAGGAGCCGATCCCCGCGGGAGACGTCCGAAGTGACGTTCCGCACGAGCTCACGGCCGTCGTCAGCCGGTGTCTCCAGAAGGACCCCGCCAAGCGGTATCAGAGCGCGGAAGAGATGATCGCAGCGCTCGAGCCGATGGTTGGCGGAAGCCGCTCGGGCTCGTCGGTGCTCAGGATCCGCTCAACGACCACTGTCCGGTCGATAGGCGATCGCAGGCGAGGCGTCGCGCTCCTCGCCGCTGCGTTCGCTATCGCAGTGGCGACCGTCTTCGCGATGCCGGCGAGCCGAAGCAGGATCATCGGCTGGTTCACACCGACGGCCCTGCCTCGCACGAAGCTCGTCGCGGTTCTGCCCCTCTCGAACTCAGACGACGCCGATCTTCAGGCTTTCTGTGACGGGATGAGATCCTACCTGTCTCTCAGGCTGAGTCAGCTCGAGCAGTTCGACCCGGACCTCCGCGTGGTGTCGCCCAACGAAGTCGTGTCCCGCGAGATCGACACGGCCGCAAGAGCGCGTGCCATCTCGGGCGCCACGCTCGCCCTCGCGGGAGACGTCGAACGCAGAGGCGACGTTCTCGCTCTTGACCTCCGCCTCATAGAGACGCAGTCCGGACGGACGATCGACTCCTGGGGGATCGAAAGCGCGCCCGCGAACGTCGCCGCGTTCCAGGAAGACCCGGTGCGCGCGGTGGCGGAGATGCTCGAGGTGGAGCTCGAGCGGCGCATCGAGCAGCTCCTCGACGCCGGAGGCACGACAGTACCGGGAGCGTTCGACGCGTACGTGCGCGGGTTGGGCCTGCTCGGGCGTGCCGGGATGGACACCGTCGACGTTGTCGCCGAGGCCATCTTCCAGCTGGAGCAGGCCACGGAGCGCGACCCCGCCTTCGCTCTCGCCCACGCTGCCCTCGGCAGCGCGTACTGGATGACGTGCGCCACGACGGGAAACAACGAGTGCGCGGGGTCCGCACGCGCAAGCTGCGCCCGCGCCGCGGAGATCGACGACAGGCTCGCTGGAGCGCACATCACGTTGGGCAAGCTGTACGCCAAGGAGGGCGACCACCCGGCGGCGATGCGCGAATTCAGGCGAGCACTCGTGATAGATCCAATCAGCTTCAGTGCGAGGATTGAGCTCGCGCAGTCGTGCGCGGCGTCGGGAAACCTCGCACTGGCGGAGATCACATACGAGGAGATCATAGACCTTCACAAAACCAACTGGTCCAGCTACTACCACCTCGGCAGCTTCCACTACCAGCACGGCCGCTTCCAGGACGCCCTTGTGCGATTCCAGAGAGCGGCGGAGCTTGCGGCGGGGAACTCGCACGGCTACACAGCTATGGGAGCCTGTTATTACCACCTCGACCGTTTCGAGGAGGCGTGGGCGATGCACGAGCGGTCGATCGAGGTCGAGCCGTCATCGATCGGCTACGGCAATCTCGGGACGCTCTACTTCTCCGAGACCCGGTACGAGGACGCGGCGAGGATGTACCACAAGGCTCTGGAGTTCAACGACACGAACTACACGGTGTGGGGCAATCTCGCCGCGGCCTACAACGTTATCCCGGGCAAGAAGGACACGGCGAGGGCGTGCTACCGGCGGGCGATAGAGCTCGGAGAGGAACTGCGCGCGCTCACCCCGAACAACGCGGACATGCTCACGCAGCTCGCGTCCTACTACACGGAGCTCGGCGACGCGGAGACGGCGCGCGTCCTGATCGAGAGGGCTCTCGGTCTCGCACCCGAGGATGTGGAGGTTCTCTATCAGGCGGGGCATACCTACGAGGTGTTGGGAGATCGCGACCGCGCGCTCCGGTGGATAGGCGAAGCGTTGGAGCGCGGCTACTCCAGGACCCAGGTGGAGAGCACGCCGGACCTGAGGGAGCTGTGCACGGACGAGCGCTACCGCAGCATGATCCAGCGCGGGGGCTTCGATTCGTGAAGCGGGTTGCTCAGGGACAGGATCGCGCGAGCGCCGCTCTGTCGGCTGCTCAGAGTCGACGTGATTGGAACAACTGCCCTGCCAGCCGAGCCGGAATCCCCTCGTCGCCGGAGGCTCCCTCCAGTATGATTGGAAGCAGCCAAGCTACTACCTGCGGTGCCGTGAGCCTGTCGAGCACCGATCCCCCGGCCAGAGGAGGTGTGTCCGTGAGCACAAAGCTACTGGTTCTCGTGTGTCTCGTCTGCGCCGTCGTGACACAGGCTGCATCCGCCGGCACCATCACCGTCGCCGTGGGCGGTGGCGGCGACCACGAGGCCATTCAGCCGGCGCTGGACGCCGCCGCAGAGGGCGACACGGTCCTGGTCATGCCGGGAACCTACGCTGGCGAGGACAACACCGTCCTGGACTTCGCCGGCACGGACGTCGAGCTTCGCAGCGCCAACGGAGCCGCCGAGACGATCATAGACTGCGGGAACGACGCCACGGCCTTCGACATCCGGGACGACGACGCAGGGCCCGCGTGCATCATCGACGGGTTCACGCTCACGAACGGTGACCGCTTCTCCGGAGGCTTGGTCTACTGCATCTACTCTTCGCCGACGTTCATCGACTGCGTGTTCACCAGCTCATTCGCGTACTACGGCGGAGCGGTGTACCTCTACGACTCGGAGGCCAGTTTCACGGGCTGTGTTTTCACCGGCAACACCAGCGAGCACGGTGGCGCCGTACAGGTCGAACGCTGCTCTCCGGCCTTCACAAACTGCGAGTTCACCCTCAACACATCGACCGGCGAAGCCGGCGCGATCGACTGCATCTGGGAGGCTTCGCCCACGTTCATCGGCTGCACGATCTCGGACAACTCCGCGGGTAGCCAGGGAGGCGGCATTCGCTGCTACGATCACTCCTCCCCCACTCTGACAGACTGCGACCTGATCGGGAACTCGGCCACGTCTCTTGGTGGAGGCGCGTTCTGCGACAGCACGTCCGCACCGACGATGACGGACTGCCGACTCACGAGCAACACCGCCCTGATAGGCGCAGGGATGGCCTGCCTCGGCAACTCGGACCCCACGGTCATCGACTGCACGTTTCGGGACGGCACCGCCCCGAACGGTGCCGGGGGAGTCTACACTGACTACTCATCCCCCACGTTCGACGGCTGCTCGTTCCTGGACAACACCGGTCAGTACGGTGGGGGCGCATACGTCTACGAGTCCTCTTCCACGTTCACGGATTGTGTGTTTCTCAGGAACTACGCGACCAACAGGAGCAGCGACGGTGGCGGGATCTACATCGACCGGTCTGCGACCGAGCTGACGAACTGCACGTTCTCCGACAACGGGGCGGATACGGGGGGCGGCAGCGTGCACCTCTGGCTGGCGGATCCCGTGCTGACGAATTGCATCATCGCTTTCAGCACGCTGGGTCCCGCGGTCTTCTGCGAGGCGGGGACTGAGAGCCCGACCTTCATCTGCTGCGACATCTTCGGCAACGCGGGCGGCGACTGGGTGGGCTGCATCGCGGACCAGGCGACCGTCGGCAACAACATGTCCGAGGATCCGCTGTTCTGCGACAGGCCCGGAGACGATCTCACCATTTACGCGACCTCTGGCTGTGCCGAGGCACACAACCCCGCGTGCGGCCTCATCGGTGCGCTCGACGTGGGCTGCGACTCGCCGGTCAGGCCCGCCAGCTGGGGGTCGATCAAGGCGATGTACAGGTAGCCGGCTTTCGCGGCTGTCGCGATACAGAGGGCCCGCTCGAATGAGCGGGCCCTCCTCGTACTGGCTCCCCGCGGTGGACGCGGTTCGACTCTGCGGGTGGAACGAGAGGACTCCCGACAGCCTGCCAGCAGCCGACTCCTTCCAGCCGCGTTCGTCCCCCTATTTCAAGAGGACCATCTTCCTGCGGGCCTCGAAGCCCCCCGACCGCATCGAGTAGAAGTAGACGCCGCTCGCGACCCTGTTGCCGTCGGTGTCGCGGCCGCTCCAGGTGACCTCGTGCTCGCCTGTCGGATACTCCCCGTCCGCGAGGACCTTCACCAGGCGCCCGCTCACGTCGTAGACCGCCACGCTGACGGCGCTCTCACGAGGGAGCTCGAATCGTATGGTCGTCGTCGGGTTGAACGGGTTGGGCACGTTCCGGCACAGGCGGAACGCCGGCGGGGGTTCCTCCTCGACGCCCGTCGTCACGTACATCGCGGGGGCGAAGCCGGGGTAGTCGATGAACGGGTTGCGGTTGTGCTGCAGGTCGTAGATCGTTCCGTTTCGCTCGATCTCCTTCTGACTGACCGGATCCTCCACGTGCCACTCGAGGAGCATGTCGATCGCCCAGGGCAGGAGGTCGGCGCCGTCGGTCATGGGGCTGCCGATCCACCCGGCGTCCTCCGTGTAGTACCGGGCGGTCATGTAGAAGTACGTGCGCGCGAGGTCGCCCTTGTACTCGTCGATGGGCTCGAACGCGAGGCCGGAGTACCCGGGGTAGGAGCACGGCCCCCTCTTGCTCCCGTTCAGCGAGACCCACTCCGGAGACGTCACCTCACCGTACGGGTAGCTCCCTCGGTTGCCGTTGACGTGCGCGTCGCAGGGATAGAGAGCGAAGAGGTCCGAGACCATGGGCGACGCGTGGTTGAACCAGCTCTGCGGCCAGGAGTGCTCGCGGGTGTACCCGTAGCCTTCACCTTGCCCGATCCCGCCCTCGTCGACGCCGAACTCATACTCGTACGGCGGTATCCCTCCCGGCACGTCCGAGTAGATGTCCCAGACCTTTCCGCTGGGCTTGTCGTCCGTGGTGTAAAACGCCGTCCACGCGTTGTCGTAGCCGATGACGGTGTGGTTGTCGATGATCGCATGAAGAGCCGCCCTGAGCGGTTCGCCGAGCAGCCCTTCCGTGCTGTCGTAGTACCCCTCGGGAGCGCCGTACTCCGCGTAGTCGAAGAGCTCCACCTCGCCGACCGCCGCGTTGCCGAACGGGTCCTCGACCCCGTTCACGGTCAGCGTGTAGGTGCGCTCCCACATGGCCGAGACGATCAGCTCGACCTGGTCGGGGTAGAAGGGCACCGGCGACGCGCTCAGAACGCTCAGGCTGTCGATCGCGTAGTTCCCCGCGGTCCCGGCGCTGATCGGTTCCACGTCCTCCGAGAACGTCACCACGACGCTCGTCTCGCCCGTCGGAACCGCCCGGAAGATAGTGGGAGCCTGGCCGTCTTCGACCCAGACGATGTCGCCCTCGTCCCGCGGCTCGATCTTGTGGAGGCTCTCCGAGTACCCGAGCGGCCCGGTGACGTCGTAGGTGGTCCCAAACGTCGGGTCGGAGTCGTACGCGAACTCGCCCACGGCGCAGCTCCCGCTGCCGTCGTCGACCAGCCACACTCCGGCACCCACGTTGGTATTCGTGCAGACGGCGTTCTCGACCTTCACGAGAACACCCTCGTAGGCCTCAGCGGGCGCCGCCGCGGTCGTGAGGAGCGTCGGCGCGGGCGGGGCCGCGGCCGGCGTGCTGCTCAGAACCTCCGCGCCCACAAGGAACGTGTTCCCGGTGTTGACGCCGTCGCTCTCGGTCACCGTGCCGAAGACCGTCACGGAATCCCCGACCGCGATCGCGGCGAACCCCCTGGCCCACAGGCCGCTCCAGGGACCGCTGCCGTCCTGAATCACGAAGTAGGAGAAGTGCAGCGCCGTGACGACGCCGTGCGTGAGGACGGGCACGCCGTCGTAGGGTGAGGCCGCCACCTCTCCCTGGATGTCGTGGATCGACACGGTCACCGGCGTCGTGTAGCTGTGAAGGTCGGACGTGGCCGAGGCCGGGATGTCGTTGGTCGCCTCGATCTCGAAGAAGACGGTCACGCCGTCGGTCTGTCCGGGTATCGTCGTGTCGGTCTCGTAGACGTTGCCGTAGAGGATCGACATGGTGATCTCGTTCGGGAGCGACGTCTCCGAGAGTCCCCACGACAGAACCACCGAGGTGATGGTCGCCGCGGTGTCCGTCACCACGGCCTGCACGTCCACGACCTCCCCGGGGAGCGGGTCGTCGGGTAACGTGTAGATCGCCCCGAACTCGGGCGCTGAAGGCGGCGGCTCAGTGTAGTGCGTGCCCGGGCTGCCATCCGTCGGGTAGCTCGCCGGCGTCGCCGTCCACTCGGAGGGATCGTAGGTGGTGCTGGGCTCGGTCACGCCGTAGTTGCGGACGAAGTCCTTGTTCTCGAAGTGCGTCCCGGTGACGACGACGTAGTCGATGATGGTCGAGCTGTCGTCGAGCAGCTTCGCCCCGTCCCCCACCTTGCCGTTCCAGGTACCGTTGTTGTTCGACCACGCCTCGTCGGGGAAGTCCACAGGGAAGACCACGATCGTGGTCGCGTCGCCGGCGACCAGGGCAACACCGGGGTCGATGTCACCGGAGAGGTTCCACGTGAAGATGTCCACGCCGTTGCCGACAGCAACGAGGGACCAGTCGGTCAGGTCCACCACACCGGGGCCGGCGTTGTAGATCTCGATGAACCTGTCGGTGAGGTAGTTCAGCTGCGGGTCACACAGCTCGGAGATGAGGAGGGCCGCCTGGGCCGCAGGAGGCGAGAAGCCCGCCAGCAGGAAGGTGACAACGACCAAGATCACAGCTCTTCTCATCTCCCCCTCGCTTCCAGTTGCCCCTGCTTCGGCACTCCCGGCACGTGGGCGTGGTGGCGCTTGCGGATCGTTTCTACCATTATACCATAGATGTCGACGGATAGCCCGTGCTCAACTGACCCGCCCACGGAGCTATCCGGCCACCACCCATTTCACCTTCGCCGGATTCCGCTCCGGCCACTTGTCGAACTTGAGCCGGGGGTATCCCAATGCGAGAGCACCGTAGATTCCGTGAGTATCCGGCAGCGAGAGGAACTTCGCGATGCTCCTGTCGCGGGCGCAGGCCACGACGACGAAACCGCCGTAGAAGCAGCCGAGCCCGAGTGCTTCCGCCGCCAGGGTAGCGTTCTGAAGTGCCAGGTTGGTGTTGACGCTCGGGAAGCCCCCCGCGCTGTCGGCGCAGAAGAGGATCAGAACCGGAGCATCGTTGAGGATGATGTCTGTCCCGCTCTTGAATATGGACGCGACACCATCCATCTCCGGCGCGAGGCGGGCGTAGACCGCTGCCCGGCGTCGTCCGATGACGAACCCCATGATCGTCCTGCCAATCGGCGAGCGGAACGGCTTCATCATCTTCCCCAGGGCCTCCACAGTCAGTGTTCCGATCGTGTGGAGGGCGTTCTTCTCCTGGACGACGATGAACTCGGTAGGCTGCTCGTTGTGTCCGCTGGGCGCGAACCGGGCGGCTTCCAGCACCTTCTCGATCACGTCCTTCTCGACCGGCGTGTCCTTGAACAGGCGCTTGGACCGACGACTGCGAATGAGTTCGAGAACCTGATCGTACGCGGGAAGGCGCTCGGAGTGGATGGGGCCCACCGAACCCTCCGGATACGCGTCGTGCGATATCGCTCCGTGGGGGCAGATCGCCACGCAGTGCCCGCAGCCGATGCACATCTCCGTGCGGGCGATCTCAGGGACGGCGCCCTTCTCCTCCTGCCGGAAGATGCCGAGTGCGCACGCCATCGCGCAGAGGCCGTCTCTCTTGCAGACGTTTGCATCGATCGCGATCACGGGCACGGCATCCCCTTCTGTGCGTGGGTACGGAGCGACGTCGGTCGTCGGTTCTCGGACCGAACGGTCCCGACCATACCACGTCGGCGTTCGTCCGGCCAGAGCGCGGGAGACGACTCGCGCGTACTGGGCCCGAACGCAACGAGGCCGCCCCGTTGTGGGGCGGCCCCGTGCCGGTATGTCAGTCTGCGACCGTGCGGCCGCTAACTACGCTTCGACCTTCACGACGCTCTCCGCCGCGGGGCCCTTCTCGCCCTGGACGACGTCGAACTGCACGCGGTCACCTTCGCTCAGAGTCTTGAACTCGTCGCCACCCTGGATTGCCGAGTGGTGGACGAAGACGTCCTTGGACCCATCTTCCAGCTCGATGAAACCGAAGCCCTTGCTGTCGTTGAACCACTTCACGGTTCCGTTCGTACTCATTTGTACACAACCTCTCTTGATCTCGCCAGCCAGGGATCATCCCTTGCACCGACAGTTGTTCCGCCGGGGGTCGGAACATCCGACTCTCCGACTTTCTTCGTTGCGGGGCCTGTCCGCCCCTGCAGGAGGCGCCATCACCGATCGGCAGTACCGTTCCATATCCGGGGGGCACCTCATGGCGCCCCTGGAACGCAAAAAGGGCCAGCGTACGCGCCAGACCCTCTTCAGGTCTCCGGATGTGTCACCATACCGACATGGTCGCTTCTGCTGACAACAGTATAGCCCCGGGACCCATCCATGCCAAGCTCAATCGACGCAGCCCAGATGGGATCCGGTTTCCAGGCGTGCGGGCTCGACAGGAGAGACCTCGCCTCCCGCAGTCGGGCCCTGCTGGCCGCCGATCGACCCCACACATCTCCCACGGCGCGCTCGGCCCCCCCGGACCATCCGCGCTATTCCTGAGTCTGCTCTCTGCTCTCAGATTCGGGCTGCTCGCTGAGCCTGTGCGCGCGGTCTCACGTCTTCCCTCACCGAAAGGAGCCACATGGTGAGCAAGTGCGCTCTGTTGTCCATGCTTGCAGTTACCCTGCTGGTCCCGCCGGCTACCCGCGTTAGGCGTCCCTAATGGGATTCGAACCGGCTCCCCATGGCGGACGTCAGTCGAACCCCTCACCAGGGGCTCCCCATGGCCGGTCACGCGCGCGGGGATGCCCCGTCGCGCCCTCGCGAACTCAGGAGGGCACGGATTGACTCCGAATGGCTGACCTGCTACGCTGATGCCGATTCCTTCCATCGTGCGGCCTTCCGGCGCCTCTGTCACCGAGGCGCGCGGCCGTTGTCATCCGGGCACGCTTCACTCCGAGCACCTCGTCCTCTGAGGTAACTCGTTCTCACGAAAGGAGGGTGGGTATGCGGAACGGGATCGTCCTGAGTCTCGTGTCCGTGGCCCTGTGTCTCCTGCTTCTGGCGCCGGCTGATCACGCTGGCGGGGAAGCGTCGACCGAGGAGCACGCGACCACGGCACGCTCAACCTACCAGCTCCAGTCGGCTGTCATCAGCGCGGCCGGCGCTCCGGGTTCACGTTCCGGACTTCGCTGTTGGGGAACGCTCGGCCAGCCGGTGACGATGGCCGGGGGCACGTCGGCGGGACTCGCCGTCAGCTCGGGCTTCTGGGCTGCGCCCAAGCTCCACACGGATGTCGCGCTGGACGTCCATGAGAGCACTCCCCAAACGCAACGGACCGCGCTACTCCCGAACTTCCCGAACCCGTTCAACCCCTCGACGACGATCTCCTACACGCTCGGCGAGGAGGCTGCCGTCGCGCTCACCGTCTTCAACGTCCACGGTCGCGAGGTCCGGACGCTGATTCGCGGAACGGAGCAGGCGGGACCACACGAGGCAGTGTGGGACGGCAGGGACAATCACAACCAGGATGTGAGCTCCGGGCTGTACTTCTATCTGCTTCGGGCGGGCGACTTCCGGGACATGCGGAAGATGGTCCTGCTCAAGTAAGGAGGAAACCGATATGAAACGCTGCTCAGTCTGGCTTTCGGTTCTGGTGGTGATCATCGCTCTGACGTCCACGTCCGCAGCCGCCGTGCCTCGCCTGATTAACTACCAGGGCGCGCTGAGCGACTCCAGGGGCGTCGCCGTTGAGGGCGCCCACACGCTCACGTTTTCGTTCTACTCGAGCACGGACGCAGGAGCGCCCGCGCTCTGGAGGGAAGTGCACCGGAACATCGACGTCACCGACGGGCTGTTTCACGTCGTTCTCGGCAGTGTCAATCCGATACCCGACAGGACCTTCGCGTCAGGCCAGCTCTGGATCGGCATCAGCGTGGACAACGACCCGGAGATCGAACCGCGCATGCAGATGACGGCAGTCCCGTGGGCGATTCGAGCGGCCGTCGCGGACGCCGTTGTGGGCGGGTCTGGCGGCGAGCCCGCGCAGATGGTGCGTCCGAGCAAGCCGGCACGCGCCTCACGGGAGCTCATGTCGGCACAGGAATCCGAGATGCTCCGCACCGACTTCCTGAGCATCTGCGACCTCTATTACGATCTGGGTTCGCTGATGGGGAACGAGAACCTTCAGGTGATCTCGATCGAAGCCCGTGGCGAGTTCGAGAACCTCAGCTGGGAGGAACTCTCTATCTTCGGGGAATCCAGAGAGCCTGTGGAGCACCTGCGCAGTGCTCTGAATGACTTCTACGGACTGCTCCTCTCGGAGACGGCTCGAGGCGGAGACGAGTCGGGCTCACCACTGACCCCGGGATTCCCTGACGCCGAGTACTCGCTGTACGGGAGCGAGAGAAACAACTCAATCGCGATGTTTGCGGCGCGCCTGGTACTCAAGCTCGCTCAGGGCGTCTGGTCGGGGGCCAGCAGGGCCTGCGAAGAGGACATCGCCGGCTTCAACCTCTCGCTCGCGTGCATACCGGTGGACATCGTCCTCTTCGCCGCGGAGGAAACGTACGATCAGTTCGGGGAGAGGGACAACGACATCGACAGCGCGGAGATCGAGGGCTCCTACGAGCGAGCCGCGCACATCCACGGCGACATCGAACTGGTCCAGACCACGTCGGACAGCATCGCCGGCATGGTCTTCGTTGTCGATGAGAAGGTCGACATCCTGGGCGCGAAAGTCGACACCCTGACCGATAAGGTGGACGCGCTGTTCGAACTGATAGAGGGGCTCAGGGAGACCAACTGCGACATCATCCGGCTCCTGAACACGCCGTCGGGACAGCGGAGCTCGGACGCACTCCCTTGCGCAGACCAGCCGGGCTATCCCTACGAGTGGGCGGAATAGCCGCTCGGCGCTCTGACCCACCGGAACGCCATTCCGAGTGGATGCCTGGCCCTCTGCATCACGAAGGGAGCGATCATGAAGAGACTGGGGGGGCTTACGATCCTGTCGCTCGTTGCGGTACTTGCCATACCCTCGCATGCGCGGAGCGAATGGCGGCCCGCCAGACGAACTCAGTTCGGCACGGGCAAGAACCCCTGCTTCGTCGCGACAGGCCTTCTGGACGGTGACAGTCATCCCGACCTGGTGGTGGCGAACAGCGGGACCACGAACGTCTCGGTCCTTCTCGGGAACGGCGACGGGTCGTTCCAGACCCACGTCCTGTACGAGGTCGAACAGAACCCGCGTGCCGTCGCCGTCGGCGACCTGGACGGAGACGGGAACGCCGACATCGCGGTGGCGAACTCCCGGAAGGACAGCGTCTTCATGTGCTACTGGGTCTCCGTGCTTCTGGGAGAGGGTGACGGGACCTTCGAACCCCGCGCGAACTACGCCGCTGGAAAGAGGCCGTCCTCCATAGCGATCGCCAGCCTGGGCGGAGACGCTCACCTCGACCTTGTGGTGGCGGACTGCGGCACGACACAGGTCTCCGTGCTTCTCGGGAACGGGGACGGGACGTTCGAGGACAGCGTGGAGTATGAAGCCGATCAGAACGCATTCTTCGCGGCCGTAGGCCATCTGGATGGAGACGCCGACGCGGATATTGCGGTCGTCAACGTCGGGACCTC
>JALGWI010000062.1 GCA_025774245.1 bacterium | reverse complement strand
TGAGATGGCGTTCCGCGCGTACGACCCTTGCCTGGCGTGCGCGACTCACTCGGTGCCGGGCGAGATGCCGCTCATGGTGGAGATCAGGAACCCGGACGGTTCGCTCCACACCAGACTCTCGCAGTTCGTCGACGGGAAGTAGCCACGGGCTCGTCGCGGGCGCCACGCGGCGCGCGGAGCCCGCGAGACGATTCAGGTAACGAGACGGTTCAGGGAATCGGAGAGAGGTTCACCGTTCACACAGTAAGGAGGAGGGACGATGGCTGACATCCTCGGTTACGAGATGCCCGACGATCTCCACTACCACCAGGAGCACACCTGGGTCCGCATCGAGGGCGACAAGGCGCGGGTCGGCATGACGACGTTCTACACGGGACTCGCCGGCGCTACGACCTACGTCGACCTGCCGTTCGAGGGTGACGACGTCGAGGAAGGCGAGACCTGCGGCAAGATCCAGTCGAGCAAGTGGGTCGGGAAGTTCGTCGCCCCGCTCTCGGGTGAGATTCTCGAGATCAACGAGAGTCTCGAGGACGACTGCCAGCTCATCAACAAGGACCCGTACGGCGACGGCTGGATCATGGTCCTGAAGCCGGCCAAGCTCGACGCCGAGCTCGCGAAGCTCCACAACGGCGGCCCTGCCGTCGAGGCCTTCCTCAAGAGCGAGCAGGAGCGGATCGACAAAGAGAAGCCCACGAGTTAGTTCCGGGGAGCCGGAGGCCCGAGTAGCCCGAGGCGGCAAGACGACAGGGGGTCGGCATGCGGATCGATGTACCCTACGGTAAGGAACGCGTCCCGATCGACATCGACGACGCGAACTTCGGCGGCGCCGTCTACCCGAACGAGGTAGAGGTCGCGGACGAGACAGAGACGCTCACCAAAGCGCTCGCCAATCCTTACGGGCCGAAGAGCTTCCAGCAGTTCCTGTCGGACGCGGAGGACGTGGTCGTCATCGTGAACGACCGCACGCGGCCCACCCCCACCGCCAGGGTGCTCGAGCTCATCTACCCTGAGCTCAAGAAGGTCGCGAACGTCAAGTTCGTGATCGCGACCGGCGTCCACCGGCCCCCGACTCCCGAGGAGTACCGGGAGATCTTCGGCGGCTGTTACGACGAGATCAAGGGCCGCGTGATCTCGCACGACGCGCGCAAGTCCGAAGACATGGTCTACCTCGGGAAGTCGACGAACGGCACCGAGATGTACGTCAACCGGCACGTCACCGACGCGAAGAAGATCATCATCATCGGGTCGGTCGAGCCGCACTACTTCGCGGGCTACACCGGAGGCAGGAAGTCGTTCCTCCCGGGGGTGGCGTCGTTCGAGACGATCGAGCAGAACCACAAGTACGCGCTCCTGCCGGCCGCCCAGCCGCTCGCGCTCGAAGGCAACCCGGTCCACGAGGACATGGTCGACGCCATCAAGTGCATCGCGGACCACGAGATCTTCGCGATCATGACCGTCCTCGACAGGCAGCACCGGATCTACGCCTCGACGGCCGGCGACATCGACGAGTCGTTCTACGCGGCGATCGACAAGGCGCACGACGTCTTCTCCGTGACGATCGACGGCACGGCCGACATCGTCGTCGCGGTCGCGCCCTACCCGATGGACGTCGATCTCTACCAGTCGCAGAAGGCCCTCGACAACGGGAAGCTCGCCCTGAACGACGGCGGCATCCTCATCCTCGTCGCCCAGTGCCGGAGCGGCATCGGCGAGGAGGCGTTCGCGAAGCTGTTGAGCTCCGCGTCGACGCCCGACGGGGTCATGGCGAAGATCGACGAGGGGTACAAGCTCGGCTACCACAAGGCCGCGAAGATCGCGGAGATCGCGATGCGCGCCGACATGTGGGCGGTGAGCGAGCTTCCGGACGACACATTGAAGAGCATCTTCATCCGCCCCTTCCCCACCGTCCAGGGGGCGATCGACGAGGCGCTCGAGGTCAAGGGGAAGGACACGAAGATCCTCTTCCTCATGGCCGCCAGCATGACGGTCCCGCGCGTGGTGTGATGGTTCGCCCGGGACGCGCACAGGAAGAGACCGAGTGCCGCGGGGAACGCGGCAGCCGCGCAGACAGAAGGACGAAAAGAGCAGAGAGGCCGGAAGAGAGAACGGGCAACGGACGAGGCACAAACGAGAGAGGCGGACAGATGGGAACGGTCAAGACCGAAGCGACACTCGCCCCGGAGAAGATGGACGCCCTGATCGCGAAGCTCACGGAGGTCTGCGGAGCGAACGACGTCAACGCGACCCAGGCGGAGCTCTACGCGTACGCGTCCGACTCGAGTATCCACAGAGCCATGCCCGACGTCATCGTGAGACCCGAGACCACGCAGGAGGTCTCCGAGATCGTCAAGCTGGCCAACGAGTACTTGATCCCGATCATCGGCCGAGGCGCGGGCACCGCCCTCTGCGGACACACCGTCCCGATCGACGGGGGCATCATCGTCGACTTCCAGAAGATGAACGAGATCCTCGAGAAGCACATCGAGGACCTCTACGTCGTGGTCGAGCCCGGCGTGATCTGCGACGATCTCAACAAGGAGCTCGCGAAGGACGGGTTCTTCTTCCCGCCCGACCCCGGGAGCAGCCACTCGTGCACGATCGGCGGCATGGTCATCGCGAACGCCTCGGGACAGCGGGCGGTGAAGTACGGGGCGACGCGCGACTTCACGATGGGTCTCGAGACGGTCCTCCCGAACGGGGAGATCGTCCAGATGGGCACGAGGACGGTCAAGGACGCCTCCGGCCTCCAGCTCGCGCGCCTCATGGTCGGGAGCGAGGGCGTGCTGGGTCTCGTCACGAAGATCATCCTCAAGGTCGTCCCGAAGCCGCAGAAGACGGCCTCGGCGGTAGCGACCTTCGACACGCTCGAGAAGGCGGCGAAGTGTGTGGGCGACATCATCAAGGCCCCTGTCGTTGCGGCGCGGATGGAGTTCATGGACAACGTCTGCATCCAGGCCGTGAACACCGCCCAGAACATGGGTCTTCCGGACGTCGAGTCGATCCTCCTGATCGGCGTCGACGGCCACCCGGCCTCCGTCGATGATGAGATCAGGAAGATCGAGGAGATCTGCAAGGCGAGCGGGGCGCTGGATGTCAGGTTCACGACGGATCCCAAAGAAGAGGCCAAGCTCTGGTCGGGCCGGAAGGCGATGACATGCTCGCCGACGACATGGGCGTCCCGATGTCGAAGATCCCCGAGGCCGCGAAGGCGTTCCGGGCGATCGCCGACAAGTACGGGCTCTACATCCCGACCTACGGCCACGCGGGAGACGGCAACCTCCACACCAAGGTCATCATGGACCCGACGAACCAGGAGCACTGGGACAACGTCGAGAAGGCCGTGACCGAGGTGTACGACGTGGTGCTGTCGCTCGGGGGTACGACGACCGGCGAGCACGGTTCGGCGATCACGAAGGCGCAGTTCATGCACAAGGAGCGCGGCAAGGCGCAGATCGACGCCATGAAGGCGATCAAGAAGGCGTGGGATCCGAACAACATCATGAACCCCCACAAGATGATGCAGTGGGAAAACGGGTTCATCACGGATCTCAGGTACCACGTGTGCCCGGGCCCCGGAGCCGAGGACAGGGAGCTCTGGGACTGGAACACCGAGATGAACATGTGCACGTTCACGGAGACCATGTGGGACTCGAAGTCCGGCAGGGGCAGGGTGCTCGTCTCGTACGGCGTGCTGCACGGCGACATCCCGATCGACGAGTCGACGGTCGACACGCTCTACAGCTGCACGATGTGCCGCGACTGCTGGCGGCGCTGCCCTTCGAAGGTGAAGGTGCACGACATCGTGAAGGCGGCTCGCGCCGATCACGTCAAGGCCGGGATGGCCAGCGCCATCCAGAAGGGTGTCATAGAGAACATCAAGAAGACCGGCAACATCTTCGGCGACACCGAGGTCCTGGTCGAGCCGCGCGAGGGCACGATGCCCGTCTTCATCGGGTGCCAGTACCTCTCGAGACCGAACCAGACGAAGCGCTACCTCAAGATCCTCGAGAAGCTCGGGTACGAGCCGAAGGTCGTCGAGGAGATCTGCTGCGGGTATCCGATGGAGGCCCTGGGCTTCAAGGACGAGTTCGAGGCCCACAAGCAGAAGCTCCAGCAGCTCTTCCCGTTCAACGAGTGCATCACGCTCTGCCCGACCTGCACGGCTTACTTCCGTGAGGAGTACGGCATCGATGCCAAGCACGTCGTCGAGGTCTTCCTGGAGAAGGCTCCCGAGGCGGCGCTCGACATGAAGGTCACGTACCACGATCCGTGCGACCTCTCGAGGGCCATCGGCGTCTACCAGGAGCCGCGTGATCTTCTGAAGAAGCTCGGCGTCGACCTCGTGGAGATGAAGCAGAACAAGAACACCTCGCGGTGCTGCGGCGCCGGCGGCGGCATTCTCATGTACGACAACGACCTGGCCGACGCCCTCGGCAAGACCCGCGTCAAGCAGGCGCTCGACACGGGCGCCGAGACGCTCGTGACGGCCTGCGCCACCTGCGAGGCGGCCCTCAAGAAGGCCGCGACGACCCTCGACGAGGAGGGAGCCGGCAAGATCGCGGTTCGGAACATCTCCGACCTGATGTGGAAGGCGGTCAAGTAGGAGAAGGAACCTCACCCCGGGTACGCGGCCGGGCCCTTCCGGGCCCGGCTGCCCCGCCCGGCTCCTCCCCTTCCGAGCAGCCTCTCGAAGCAATTCCACAGGAGGAAGAATGGGCAAGACGATTGCCGAGAAGATCCTGAGCGAGCACGCGGGATGCGACGTCCACCCGGGCGAGATCCACATCGTCACGGTCGACGTTACACTCGTCCAGGACGGGACCGGACCGCTCGCGGTCAAGCAGCTCCAGAGCCTCGGCCTCGAGAAGGTCGCGCACCCGGAACGGACGGTACTCTTCCTCGACCACGCCGCGCCGAGCCCGCGCAAGGAGCTCTCAAACGACCACGTGACGCTCAGGAGCTTCGCGGAGAAGACGGGCGCCGTTCTCTCCGAGGTTGGCGACGGCGTCTGCCACCAGGTCATCAACGAGGGCTACGTGAACCCCGGCGACGTCCTGATCGGCGCCGATTCGCACACCTGCACCGGCGGCGCGCTCTGCGCGTTCTCGACGGGCATGGGATCGACCGACGTCGCCATCGGGATGGCGCTCGGGAAGACGTGGATGCTGATCCCGCCGACCATCCGAATCGAGGTCACGGGCACGCTTCAGCCCGGCGTGTATTCGAAGGACATCATCCTCCATCTCATCGGGACGATCGGGGCCGACGGGGCGACCTACAAGGCGCTCGAGTTCGGCGGACCGACGATCGACGCGATGGAGCAGTCGGAGCGGTTCACGCTCGCCAACATGGCGGTCGAGGCGGGCGCGAAGTGCGGACTCATCGCGTCGGACGACGTCACCCGCGAGTACCTCGATTCGCGCGGGCGCGCGGCGAACTTCAGGGAGATCGCTCCCGACCCGGACGCTGAGTACGAGCGCGTGGTCGAGATCGATGCGTCGAAGCTCGCGCCAACGGTCTCGTTCCCGCACACGGTCGACAACACGCGCACGATCGACGAGGCCAAGGGCGTCAAGATCGACCAGGTGGTGATCGGGACCTGCACGAACGGGAGGCTGCACGACCTCATGGTCGCGGCGTCGATCCTCCGCGGCAAGCACCGCCACAAGGACACGCGGCTCATCGTCATCCCCGCGTCTCGCGAGGTCTACCTCGACGCCTTGAGGGCCGGCTACCTCGAGACGCTCGTCGAGGCCGGAGCGGCCATCGTGAATCCCGGCTGCGGCCCCTGTGTGGGAGTCCACGAGGGGGTGCTCGCCGACGGCGAGAAGTGCCTCTCGACGCAGAACCGGAACTTCCACGGCAGGATGGGAAACCCGAAGGGCGAGATCTACCTGGGCTCTCCCGCCATGGCGGCGGCGACGGCCATCAGGGGCGAGCTCGCCGACCCGAGGGAGTTCCTGTCGTAGTCCTCTCGCAGCCGCTTCCGACCGCCGGCCCCCGCGCCCTGCGCGGCCCCCGGCGGCACCGTTCTCATTGAAGGAGCAGTCCATGAAACTCAGAGGCAAGTCCTGGAAGTTCGGTGACGACATCTCGACCGACCACATCGCGCCCGGCAGATACTTCCACCTCAGATCGAACCTGCCGGAGCTCGCGAAGCACGTGCTCGAGGATGCCGATCCCGAGTTCGCCGGGAAGGTCCAGAAGGGTGACTTCGTGGTCGGCGGCAACAACTTCGGGCTCGGCTCCAGCCGGGAGCACGCGCCGACGATCATCAGGGTGGCCGGTGTGTCGGCGGTGATGGCGAAGTCGTTCGCGCGGATCTTCTTCAGAAACTGCATCAACGTCGGCCTGCCGGCGCTCATCTGCGACACCGACCAGATCGACCAGGGCGACGATCTCGAGGTCGATCTCACCGGCGGCAAGATCGAGAACAAGACCAAAGGGACCGTGATCGAGTTCACGCCCCTTCCGATCGTGATGGTCGAGATCCTGCAGGACGGAGGGCTCGCTGAGCACGTGAGGAAGCACGGGGACCTGGATCTCAGCTGCGGACCGCCGAAGGAGTAACGCCCGTCGGGCCGCCAGCAACCCACTGAATCGCCGAACGCCCGGGGAGATCCCCGGGCGTTCGGCGTTCTTCGTACGTTGGAGCGCGCGATACGGCACGGCGACCGCGCTACCGCAGAAGCACCATCGGCTCCGTCAGGACGCTGCCGTACGCCTCGACCCGCAGGAAGTAGACGCCCGATGCGACGCTCCGGCCGTTGTCGTCCCGGCCGTCCCACGACACGGCGTGGCGTCCGGCCTGACGGGACGTCCCGTCCAGGAGCGTCCGCACGACGCGGCCGGACGCACCGAAGATGCGCAGGCTGACGCGTGTCGGCTCGGGGAGATCGTACGCCAGGGTCGTCGCGAGGCCGAACGGGTTCGGCCTCGGCGCGAAGACGGCGAGCGACCGGACGGAGTCCTCCCCGTGCACGCCCGTCGCGGGGGCCGAGACCCACGCGTACTCGCTCCTGTTCCCGCCGAAGTCGACCGCGGCCGCTTTGTAGTAAGTCGTCTCGTCCCACTCGGAACTCACATCCACGTAGAACGTGTCCGCGCCAGCGTAGATCCTGTTCGCCGTGCCCGGCGTGAAGTCGGGGCCCTCGCCGCGGTGGAGCTCGTAGTACTGAAGGTCGCCCGACGGCGACGGCGACCAGGACAGGGCGACGGAACCAACTTCGGGATCGAAATCGCCGCGAAGCGCAGGCGGGGGCTCGGGAGCAAGGTTGTCGACCGAGTACCCGCTGTCCGGCGCGGAGTCGATGTAGACCAGGGGCTCCCGGGTCTCGGCCCTCACGGAGAAGACCGACCAGCACACGCCGCCCTGCTCCGTTGAGTCGCAGAGCGCCGGAACGACGCACTGGTACGAGGGATCGCCGTGCGCGGGGACGGTCACGAGGTAATCCCAGCCCGGCGGCCGGTCGTTGCCGTCGGGACCGCGCAAGAACTCGTCCTGCCGTCGATAGACACCGTACCCGGTGACGGGAGCCGGGGATCCCTCCCCGTCGTAGCTCGTCGCCCGCCACTCGAGCCGGACCTGGCCGCCCTGGTCGTTCCCGACGTCGGCGATGTCCATGAAGGACGGCCGCGCGATCGAGAGGAGCACCGAGACGTCGTCGCTTATCCGGTTCGCCACGGCGACGTCCGTGTTACCGTCCCCGTCGAGGTCGGCTGTTCCCACACCCCACGAGCTGTCCCCGGTATAGCAATGCAGACGCTCCCCAAATGAGCCGTACCCGGTCCCCGGAAGGACCGAAATCGAGCCAGGCACTTCGTTCGCGGTCACCAGATCGACGCCGGGGAACCCGTCGAGCTCAGCGATTGCGACGGATCGCGGGCCCTGAGGCCCCACGGAGTAGTTGGAGGCCCACTGGAACGTCCCATCGCCGTTTCCGAGGAGGACGGAGACGTTGCCGCTCGTGTAGTTGCAGACCGCGAGGTCCCAGTGATCGTCCCCATTGAGATGACCGATCGCCCCGAAGCTCGGGCCCACCCCCGCCCCGTAGGACACGGGTGTCGCGAATGTGCCATCGCCGGCACCGAAGAGGATGGAGATAGCATCGTCGTAGTAGTTCGTCACGACAAGATCACGATGACCGTCCCCGTCGAGATCCGCGATCGCGACCGATCGCGGATTCGTCCCCGCCGGGGAGTTCACGGGCGACTGGAAGGTGCCGTCCCCGTTTCCGCGGAGGACCGAGACGTTGTTGCCGCCGCCGTTCGCGACCACCAGATCCGCGTGGCCATTCTCGTCGATGTCGGCGGTGGCGATGGCGAGCGGCAAGCTCGCGGCGGTGTAGCTCATCGCGGGGCCGAATGTCCCGTCGCCATGCCCGAGGAGCACCGAGACGTCGTCGTCCTGGTTGTTGGCCACGGCCAGATCCAGGTCGTCGTTCGCGTCGAAGTAGCCCATCACGACGGATCGCGCACCGCTCCCGGTCTGGTAGTTCGCGGCGGGCTGGAAGGTGCCGTCACCGTTCGCCAGAAGCACAGAGACGCTGTTGTCCAGCCAGTTCGTCACTGCCAGGTCCAGGTCGCCATCGCCGTCAAGATCGCCGATCGCGAGAGACCTCGCGTCGTCGGCCACATCGTAGTCCACCGCCGGGCGGAAGAGCCCGTCCCAGGCGCGCGCGGGTGCCGCCGGCGCCATCGCCACGCACGCTGCGAGCAGGAGGAAACAGGACCGTCTCATCGCAGGACCTCCTCACTGAAGAGACCGGGGCTCGAGCAGGGAATCGCTCTCCCGACACGCATGTCATCGGAACCCAACGCATAATAGCACATTCACAGCGTTTTGGCAATGAAACGCGCCCGTCGGGCTCTGCGCGGCGGACGTGGCGGGACCAGGTCGTCAGGCTGACTCGGCGAGGCTCGTGAACTCGAAGTCGATGTACGGAACGCCGTCGGCGATTCCCTCTTTGCGCCCGTCCATGAACTGCGCGACCCAGGGATCGTCGAGGTTCTCGACGTCGAAGCTCCTGTGGATCACCGCGTAGAGGTCGATCTCGCGGAGCTTGAGGAAGTGGGGCACCTCGCTCCACCAGACCGAATCGAGGCGATTCTCACGGCGGTAGCCGGTGAGGAAGTGCTTCATGAACTCGCGGGTGAAGGCGGGCGCGTCGTCCACCGTGCTCACGGCGTAGAAGAGGACGATCGCGATGTCGTTCGCGTACCAGCTGTAGGCGCAGTCGTCGAAGTCGAAGAGCGTGATCGTTCCCTCTTCGTCGACGAACATGTTCCCGGTGTGCGCGTCCTGGTGGATGAGACCGTACGAACCGGCGCCCTGCGGGAGCCCGCCGAGATGCGCGACGAGGTCGCGGTACCTCTCGACGACCGCGCCATCTGCGGGAGGCAGGAACCGCTCGACCTCGAGCATGATCGGATCGTTCCAGTGGGGACGGGTCCAAGCGGCGTCGGCCGGCACGTAGTCCTTGCTGAGGACGTGCATCCGTCCGAGGAGCGAGCCGTAGGCCTCATAGAACTCGGGGGTCCACCCGGCCTTCCGGGGAGGCTTCCCCCTCGCCTTCACGAACGCCGTCGTGAGGAAGTGGCCGCCCGCGCCGTCGTCGATGTGTTCGACGAGGCGACCGCTCTCCGAGGGGACCGCCCGCGCCACGGTCGCACCGCCGTCGGAGAGGTAGTTGATCCAGTCGATCTCTCCCTGGATGAGCGACTCGCTCCGCCTGATGCTGTGCCCGATGCGGAGGATGTACTCCCCCGAATCGCGCTCGAACTCGTACATGAAGCTCTCGAACCCGTCCAGGAGACGGATGCGATCCTCGCCGATCCCGTATCGACGGATCGCCTCCTTGAGCACGTCGTCGCTGTAGCGTTCCTTGATGCGGCTCTCCATCGCCTGCAGCTCCTCACGGCCCGCGCCGTGTCACTCGACCTCCCCCGTCGCCTCCGTCTCTTCCGACTCCAGCGGCTCCACCGGCGAGGGAACGATGAGAACGGAGTTCCGGCCGCCGTAGGGATCGGTCACGTAGTTGTTGTTCGCCGCGTCGGCTACCCACTTCGCCCCGCCGTTGATGGAGTACTTGTACTCGTGGCGACCCGGAAGAACGTAGACCACGACCGTCCAGATCCCGTCGCCCTCGGCCTCGATCATCGGGATGCTCTCGGGGTTCCACGAGTTGAACGTCCCGGCCAGGTTGACCGTCGACGCGCCCGGGTAGTAGGCACTGAAGAGGTGTCCACCCACCTGCTGCACGGGCGGCTGCGTGACCGCCGCCGCGACGCCTGCAGGAGGCGGAGGGGGAAGCGACTCCCTGCCCTTCGATCCCTTGTAGGACGACGAGGTGTCGTGCACCCAGACGCACGAGGGAACCACCAGTGCCAGCACAAGAAGCCCCGCGACCAGTGCGACCGTCCTTCTCGTGATCATGCTGAGCCTCCTTCCGTAGTGACCATCTGACGTCGTCGTGACGGTCAGAGGGTACCATGGAAGCGGTGCCTTCGCACGGGTAGCGTTCTACAGATGAGAGACGCAGAGCGATGTCCCCGCGAGGAGCGGATCCGCTGCGGACAGTGCGTGGCGAGAGCGGTGACGGGGCCGGTGACGATCCTAGACGACGCCGAAGTGCTCGTAGAAGGCACGGACGCGCGGGTCCGTGAGGAGAGGCTGGAAGATCTGGTAGCCCAGGGCGGGGTAGCTGTTCCCCTCGAAGACCGCGAATCCCGTGGGGGTGATGAGGACGTCCCATCCGATGTAGGGGATGTACGACATCTTGCGGCAGAGCTCGAGGATCCCCTCCTGCACGAGATCCCAGTGCGGGAGCCTCACGCCGGCGACCTGCTCGCCGGTGTCGGGGTGCTGATCGAGCCACCTCGGCTCTCCCAGGAGGCGGCTGGTCAGGAGCGTCCCGAGTTCCCCGGTCTCGAGATCGACGGGGCAGAACGATCCGCCCTGGCTCGAGTTGTCGACGGGAATGGAGGCGTGCGTGCCGAAGCGATGCACCACGGAGGCGATGAATGGCTCGGACTTCTCGTAGTCCCACATCGTGAGGATGCGGAGCGAGTTGGCGGCGTGCGGGAAGATCCTCGACGCGTACTCGTGCTGCTCCAGGAACTCCGCGATGACTCCGTCCTCGAGTCCCCTCAGGAGCGCGGCGGCATCCTCGTCGGGACACTTCTGGCCGTTCAGCAGGATCCCCGTACCGTTGGCGCGCAGTGCGTTCACGCCACCGCCCCCACCACCGCTGGAGGGCTTGACCACGAAGTGTCCGCCGGCGCGGCAGGCGGCGAGGACGTCGTCGGGGCTGCTCATGGGGTACCGGTTGCCGATCTGGTACATGGAGCCGTCGCGGATCAGGCAGTAGTACTCAGGCACCCGGCAGCCGTAGCTCGCGAGGATCCGCGAGAAGACGATCTTGTTGTTCAAGGCCGGGGCGAAGCGACCGTCGATACCAGGAGTCCTGATGAACCGAGCCCACTCGGAGACGTACTGCGTCCGGTTCTCGTCGGTGAGATTGTAGCGGCCGACGGAGACGCTCAGGAACCCGCGTCGCCACGCCCAGAGCTTCTTGGCCAGGGGAACGCCCGAGCCGAACTTGACCTCGTACTTCGCGAGGCGGAAGAAGTTCATGACTCCCGTCCCGAACGTCCGGGTGCGCGTCACAAGATCCCTGGCCATCGACCCTCCGCTCCTGACATGCGCCGATGCTTCGCCGGCAGACCCCGGCGACCAGTCTGCCTCCCGGAGATGCGAGAAACGGGCCAGATTGCCCGTCCGGAGCCGCACGCTCCCGGACCGCTGGCACGATGCCGGCTCTTGATGTGTTGCGGAATGCGTGTGTCGGTGAGATCCGGTGGCACGCGGCCGAGGAGGGTGCCGCGGCCGGAGGAAGCTCTTCCCTCATTAGGCGGGACCCCCGTGGATCACCAGGGGGGTCCCGAGAACCTGCGTGACGCGGGTCGTCCCGATCAGCGATACATCCCCTTGACCGTTCCCCACGTCGCCCTCTCGACGGGCACGCAGGCCTCGTAGCCTTCGATCGTGAGGACGTAATCGGTCCACTCCATGTCGCAGTCGAAATCGGGCCAGTCCCACGTCGAGACCCAGACGACCCATTCCCCGGGCGGCAGCGTCTCGCTCAAGCTGGTCGGGGTGCAGCTCTGGGCGGACACGAAGCTGTAGAAGCTCGAGACGTTCTCGCACCCCTCCCGGAGATCGATGAAGCCCAGCATCACGGGGAACTCCGCCTCGATGGTGGCGGTGACGGTCGTCTCGTCGCACGTGAGGTCGAGAAGGTACCAGTCGGTGTCGCGCAGCGTGTTGTTGTCGTAGTTCCCGCTCATCCCGCAGATCGCGATCGGCTCCTCGCTCGGCTCGAGCTCAGAGTAGACCACAGGGTTCGAGTTGCAGCCGCCGTTGAACTGGTCGACGTAGCCGTCGAAGCAGGGTCCCTCGCCCTCGTCGACGCCCTCCGGCGGACACTCGACCGGACACATCGTGACGCAGTCGACGACGACGATCTCGTAGTCGCCGCAGTCTCCGCTGTAACCATCGACGACTATGTAGTACGGCACGCCCTCCGTCAGCATGAGCCACTGGATCCAGGAGGTGTACGGTACTGGCGGCTCGTAGCAGTAGGAGTTGTCGTCGTTGCACGCGAACGGCCAGCCCGGCGAGTAGTAGCCTTCGTAGATGAAGACCTTCGTGTCGTAGTAGGAGTCGCAGAGGCTCACGCCGATGCACACGTCGTAGGGAGGCGTGAAGGAGTAGACCACGTCCGGCGAGTCCGAGCCCCACGGGCAGCTTTCGTCGTAGTCGTCCTCGTACCCGCACGTGTTCCCGCTGTCGAAGAACGGGAGCTCCGGGATCACGACCGCGGTCCCGATGTCCTCGCCCCCGACTCTGCCGCCGAGCGAGAGCGTTCGGGGAGGCGGAACCGGCTTCGGCGGGCTGGTGTCGGTCGGACTGGCGGCCAGGGCCAGTCCCGAGAGCGCCAGCAGAACCGCCAACGTCAGAGCAATCGTCCTCATGGCATCCCCTCCGTCGTGGGCGCGCCGTCCAAGCGGCGCGGCCATCGCACAAGAAGCCCGCGCGCGGGCACTCTCAAGACATCCTCTGTCATGATAGCACTCCTGTGACTGGGGTTCAACACTCGACTGCCCGGCCGTCGCGGAGGGGCTCCGTGGGCGGTCCGACTCGGGGCTCCGCAGGCGCGACGGCGGGGCGCGATGGACCGCTCCGTCCGGGATCTGAGACGCTTCCGACCCTCCGCAGAAACCACCAACTTCTCGGCTCCGCCATCCGTAGTTTGAGTAGAAGGCGAGAGAATGACACTCGAGGAGTTCACCGGCAGGCTGAGAGGACCAGGGCAATGCGAAGGAAGACTGACAGAAGACGGAGGCTCCGCGGGGCGGAAGGCGCGCCCACCCGCGGGCTGGTCCTGTCAGCGGCCGCCGAACTCCCGGAGAGGACTGTCCCGCCGGACCGAGAGCAGGATCCGCGTCCGGCACGTGGCCCCTATGACTCCGGCCCCTACTGGGCTGGCGCACTGCCTGAGGCAGCGTGCCGCAGAGGGAGGATGGCCATGAGAGGGAGCAAGATGAGCCCGGCCGTGGCGGTCGTCGTGGTCAGCGCTGTGCTGGTCTGCGTCGCTGCCGCCTGCCCGCCTGCTGCAAGTGCGCAGATCGTCGGTACGGTCCGCGCCGTCGAGAAGTACCGCGTCGAGCAGATCACCGAGAACGACGTCGTGCTCGGCAACGAGACCGCGTCAAAGCACCTCGACTGGACCCCGAGGCTCGTGTGGGCCCTCGATCTCGGACGCGCTCCCGTACTGAACCAGGACAACGCGACCATGATGCTCGAGCGCAAGAAGCCCGTATGGCTGCACGGTCTCGGCCTCATGGGACGCGCTCCCGTTCTGAATCAGGACAACGCGACCAGGATGCTCGAGCGTAAGAAGCCCGTCTGGCTGCACGGTCTCGGCCTCATGGGACGCGCCCCGGTTCTGAACCAGGACAACGCGACCAGGATGCTCGAGCGCAAGAAGCCCGTCTGGCTGCACGGTCTCGGTCTCATGGGACGCGCCCCGATCCGGAGGAGGACCAAGCCGTACGCGGAGCGTGAGCTCTTCCGCCGGAGCCCGAGCCGCAGGATGATGAAGGCCTACTACCCCCGTGAGGTCGCCGATCAGGTCTCGAGCCGCAGGAAGGTCCGGCCGCCCGTGCTGCGTGAGCTCTTCCAGCGGAGCCCGAGCCGCAGAAGGGCGAAGCCCCTCATCCTGCGCGAGCTCTGCGAGCGTGTGTACAAGGGGATCGCGCGGGACCATCTGGAGTACGAGCGGGTGTACAAGCAGATCGCACGGGACAGCCTTGAGGTCCCGGATGTTCGGTAGTCGTTGATGTGAGTGGTACCAGCAGAGGAGAGGCCAGTTCACCGAGGGAGGCGCTGCCAGCGGAGGTAGCGCCTCCTTCGATTTGATCAAGGACGCCGTCACCTCCCAGGACTACGGAGTGGTCTTCCACCTCGAGTACAAGTTCAAGGACCACTACCTGAGTCCTGGGATCACGGCCCGCTACTTGTACGGCCTCGCTGACGTCATCAAGGACAACGAGGGCGATCAGGTCCTGAACAGCGTCTTCGAGATCCTCCTCTCGTTCCCGATCGGGGGCGAGAAGGACGTGCAGGAGTAGCCGCTCTGCCGGTCGCACCCTTACGCAAAGGCCCCCCGTGATCGAACCACGGGGGGCCTGTTCTGTTGTCGCGCGTGAGCGGGCGCCTACTTCAGAAGCACCATCTTTCGCGCGCTGCTCCAGTCGCCGACCTCGAGACGGCAGAAGTAGACCCCCGACGACACCACGTCCCCAGCGTCGTTCCTCGAGTCCCACGTGATCACGTGCGCCCCGGCGGGCATCTCCTCTTCGACGAGGGTGCGCACGAGGCGGCCCGAGGTGTTGTACACGGTGAGCTTCACCCGGAGCCGCTCCGGCAGCGTGTAGCGGATAGAGGTCATCGGATTGAAGGGGTTCGGCCAGTTCTGGACGAGCGTCAGGCCGTACTCCGTCTCGGGCTGCCCCGACACGGCCGTCGCCTGGCCCGTGTAGATCTCGTGCGCCCGGCCGGCGTTGGCCAGGATGTCGGCCTGATCGTCGCCCCCGACGATCGCGAACGCCACCTCGACGGAACCGCCGGGATCCACGTCGAACGGCCCGGCGGAGACGATGGCGCTCCAGTCAGCGGGCCCGGTCGTCGCCGGCACGACGTACGCGGGATCGTCACCGCTCAGGAAGTGGAAGCGATCCACGTCGTCGATGTACGCGTTCGCATACACGTACGTCGCGTTGTGCACGAACGCCAGGTTGGCCACGGGTGGCGCCGTCCCAGGCAGCGTATCGAGAAGCGCGACGCCGACGTAGGGGTAACTCCCGTCCTGCCACATGTACGCCATGCGGAGCCCCGCGTGCGTCGCGCCCTGATTCGCCCCCGCGTTGCCGTCCGGGATGTCCCAGTCCATGAACTGCCCGACGTAGAGGCCCTCGAGCGTGTCGTCGCCCCAATTCTCCATGCTGTAGCGGACGATCGCGAAGTCGTCGTAGGGCGCGATGCTCCACGACCAGCTGTCCTGCGTCACCCGGAGGTTCTTCGGGAAGGAATGGCCGGAGTCGTCATACCGAGCGAGGTAGTCCTGGTCGGAGACAGCCGAGGTCGGGCCCTCGACGTCGTTCCAGAAGATCCAGTCGACGTACGGATCGGCGGCGAAGTCCCTGTTCAGGACGTAGCCGGCATCCGTCCCCGCCCAGAGGCCACCGACGTAGAGCCAGTTCGGGTCGTCGACGCCGTAGCGGAATCCGCTCCCGGCGGACTGCGACGAATCCGTGAAGCCGCTGATCCCCTGGTCCGTGATGGTGTACCGGACGTTCCCGGCGTCGTGATCCGCGTACGCGACGCGGGTCGGGACAGTGAGCTCGGTCGAGAGCGCGTCGCTCACCAGTGACCCCAGGTAGGCGCGGACGTCGTACGTGTGAGCACCGGCGTCCCGCTCCCGGTACGAGTACTCCATGGCCGCACCCGGTGCGCCGGAGGGATCCGCGATCGGCTCTCCGTCCATGCGAACGATCGTGCCGTCCAGGAACGGTAGTTCGAAGCCATTGACGTCGTACTCCGGATTGTCCCAGTTCAGCCTGACGAAAGGCTCCTCATAGACGGCCGTCAGGTTCGAGACCGCCGTGGGAAGCTGGTCGTCCTCGCCGTCCGGGATCGCCGTGAACTCGATGGCCATGCCCTCCGCGATCGGCTCGCCCTGCTGCCTCCCGATCGGCGCCAGAGGAACGGCGCCCTTCCCTGTCCCGCGCCCGTAGTCGAAGTGGTAGTAGGACTGCAGCCCGCAGGTCTGGGCCTCGTTCTGGATCCCGACCGTGTAGCCAGGGAAGAGGTCGAGGTCCGGCGTGTGCTCGGAGTACTGGAACTTGATCTTGCCGTCCCCCGTTGGAGTGGGGTACACGGCTGGATCGTAGAGGATGATCTGGAAGCTCTCCCGGTACCACGGCTCCTGGAAGTGCTCCATCTCCCGATACTCGATCACGAAGGTGCCGTCCCCGCGGTCCTCGTAGAGGACGCCGGATTCGCTGCCCTCGGGCGCAACCAGATCGGTCCAGAGAGGCGCGATCAGGTTGGGAGGGGAGTCTATCGACGGGATGGGATAGTGGAACCAGTTTGGATACCAGTACTGCTCGCCACCGGCCACCCATCCGTTCGTGCAGAGCGTCATCTGCTGCTGCGGCGAACAGAAGAACTTGAACGGGAAGGGGATCCCTATGACCAGCGACTCGTCGTCGCCCTGAAAGAGTTCGCTCCCCTGCACCGAGATCCAATCGTACTCCGACTCCGTGTCCTCGGTGTACGCGATGCACCCGGCGCTCGAGAGGGAGTAGCTCTGCGTCCATCGCCCGAACTGCGACCCGCCGGGCGGGATCTGGGAGTACGCGATCCGGAAGTAGCCCTCCTCGCCCCAGTCCGAACCCCAGCTGTTCTTGCAGATGAAGCAGTTGTTGCTGTCGTCGTAGCCGACCATGAGGACGGCGTGCCCGCCGAGCACCGGTCCCAGGAGCTTCCGGTAGACCCCGGAGTCGTAGAACGCGAAGTCGGCGTGCACCATGAACGTCGTCCAGACAGGGGACTGGTGGACCGCGGTCTTGAGCTCCGTCAGGGTCGGGGCGCGAGGGAGCGTGCTCGCGTTACTCCAACCGTCGATCTTCCTGATCCTCGACGCCCAGTCACTGCAGCGGTTGTTGCAGTTGTTGTCGGTCGCGGTGTAGGGGAAGCAGGCGTCGTCGACGGTACCGGTATCCCTCAGGCAGTTGGCCGTCTTCGAGGGATTGCCGCCGTCGCATGCGCTGTTCGAACGACAGCAGGAGACCATAAACTGCTCGGAGAGGTTCTCGAGGCCGCAGCCTGTGTAGCCCTTGATCTTCCGCAGCGACTCGAGCGCTCCGCACGCGGCGAACGCCCAGCAGCTTCCGCAGGTGTCCTGGTCCTTGACCGAGCTGACGTAGTTCACGCCATCGACGTTCCGCCAGTCCCACGACGTGGGAAGGTCGAGGAGTGGCGGGATGGACCCGCCCTCGCCGTAATCCTCGGACGGCGGCGGCACGATGAGCCCGCAGGCCTTGATCTGCTGATCCCACGTTTGGTTCGGCTTCGAGAACGGGCTCGTGCCCGCGGTCCACCCGGCGGTCGAGTCCGTGATCGCCTGCTGAACCACCGCCAGGGTCGGGTAGTTGGCGGCGCAGGCCTCCGGCGAGAACGCGGCGAGAGCCACGAGAGGGAGCAGCACCGGAAGGGCGATCAGTCTGAGGGCCACGAGACGAGATGACAGCATTGACATCACCTCCGATCGATGGGGCCGAAACAACCAAACTGGTGATCCGGTAACCAAGAAGAGCGACGGGACATAGATACAGGACGGCCACCCCGCGGTTGCGGGGCGGCCGTGAAGGCGTGAGTGATGTGTGGCGACGTGCGGGACACACGGCGAATCGGCCTACCGGAACATCCCCTTGATCGTCCCCCACGAGGTGGACTCGACTGGCGTGGTACCGCAGCCCACGGGCCAGGCACCGATCAGCTCGCCGCAGCCGGAGTTGGCCGGGGTGCACGGCGAGTCCGCGTCGAGCGCGTACGGGGCGTCGGGATTCGCGTCGCCGCAGAAGAGGGGGTCCAACCAGATGTTGCCGTTCGGCCCGTACTGGTCGGAGATGCAGCCGACCCAGTCGCCCCCGGCATTCCCGAAGAGGTCGCAGCACGTGAGCGTCGGGGCCGGCGTGAGGAAGCAGGCGATCGCGACGTCGGGGTAGTTCATCGCCACGATCGTGTTGTCGATCGTGACGTAGCTGCTCTGCGCAATGTCGATGCCCGCCCCGTAGTCGGCGACGTTTCCGACCACGGTGACGTTCTCGAGAACCGGACCGGCTCCGTCCCTGGACGAGATCCCGCCTCCCGCGTACGCGGAGTTGGCGACGAGCGTGACCTCGCTGATCGAGGGAGAGCTCCAGCCTCCGACGCACGCCAGACCCCCGCCCCATTCGGCGGAGTTGCCCTCGAACCAGCATCGCGTGAGCACGGGAGCCCCCGTGAAGTACGCCCCGCCTCCGTCGCCGGCGGCGGTGTTCCCGACGAACACGACGTCGGTCAGCTCCACCGCGCTACCGAGATTGGCGCTCAAGCCCCCGCCGTCTCCGACTCCCCCGATGTTCCCCACGTGGTTCCCGATGAAGGAGACGTTCTCGAACAC